>NZ_JAAGPH010000029.1:0-64873 GCF_017104705.1 Burkholderia sp. Se-20373
CGCGGCCCGCATCGCGCGTATCGAAGCCGCCGCCGCACGTCTTGCGGCAGCCGGCCCCGACACGCCGGCCCAGCCGGCGGGGCAGCCGAAGCGCCGGACACCCGCGGCGGCCCATGCGCAGCAGGTCGTGCGCGTGAGCGCGGCACCCGAATCCACCGATCGTTGAAGCCATCCAAGGGGACGCTCATGAAATCCGCCTACCTCGTCATCGTGCGCCGCGTGGCGCTCGCCGCACCGCTCGCGTTCGCGCTTGCCGGCTGCATGTCGTCGACCCCGGTGTGGGACACCCGCTTCGGCGATTCGGTCCGCGCCGTGACCCAGGCCCAGATCATCGACCCGCATGCCGCCGAACACGCGGCCTCGGTGTCGACGCCGGGGGTCGACGGCAGCGCCGCCGCGGCCGCGCTCGACAACTACGACAAGTCGTTCAAGCAGACCGTGCCGCCCGCCAATGCGTTCGTGATCGGCATCGGCAAGTCCACCCAGTAACGACGGCACGCTCAGGGAGAACGCCATGAACAGCGCAGCTCGCCATCCGAAAGTCATGCGTCGCAGCCTGCATCGCCAGCGCGGTGCCGTCGCGATCATCGTCGGTCTCGCACTGGCGGTGATGATCGGGTTCGTCGGACTCGCGCTGGATCTCGGCAAGCTGTACGTCACGCGCAGCGAACTGCAGAACAGCGCCGATGCGTGCGCGCTGTCGGCTGCGCGTGACCTGACTTCGGCCATCAGCCTGTCGGTGGCCGAGGCGGACGGCATCGCCGCCGGCCACCTGAACTTCGTGTTCTTCCAGAACAAGTCGGTGCAGATGTCGACGAACGCGAACGTCACGTTCAGCGACTCGCTGACCAACGCGTTCCTGACGAAGAACTCGGTCACGACGCCGGCGAACATCAAGTACGTGCAGTGCACCGCCACGTTGAGCAACATCGCGCACTGGTTCATCGAGATACTGAACGTGTTGCCGGGCACGAAGCTCGCGAACGCGGCGGAAGTGTCGGCCAGCGCGATCGCCACCGTCGGCGGCGGGCAGACGACCTGCGCGATCCCGGTGTTCGTGTGTCGCGGCCCGTCCGATCCGGCGTACAAGGTGGGCGACTGGATTTCGTCGCCGTCCGGGTCGTCGTCGACTTACGGGCCGGGCAACTTCGGCTGGGCGGCGCTCGACGGTTCGACGAACGAACCGACCCTCGCGAGCGAGCTGTCGGGCAATACCTGCAACATCACGAGCCCGCCGGATCTCGCGACCACGGGCCTGAAGTCGGCGTCGCTGCGCGCCTGGAATACGCGCTTCGGCATCTATACGAATGGCGCGAACGGCTCCAGCGGCCAGCCCGACTTCACCGGCTATGCGTATGTCGGCCCGAACTACGGGCCGCCCGGAACGGCCGGCATCAAGGGCGATGCGTACACGCAGTTCGTGGCCGACCGCGCAGCCTTCAAGTCCTACCAGGGCGACGGCGCGCCGCCGACGGGCAGCGGGATCAACACCAACGGTACCGCGACGGCGAGCAACTACCAGACGTTCGGCGGCGACCGCCGTGTCGCGCTCGCGCCGGAAGGCGACTGTTCGACGCTGAAGGGCAGCAGCGGCAAGGTGCACGTCACGCAATGGGATTGCGTGCTGATGCTCGATCCGCTGCCGTTCAGCTCCGGCAGCGGCGCGATCGTCGCGCACCTCGAATACCTCGGCTCGTCGGTCTCCGGCAACAATCCGTGCGCGACGCACGGCTTGCCGGGCAGCGGCAGCGCGTCCGGGACCCAGGTCCCGATGCTCGTTCAATAGCGGAGAGCGGATCATGAAAAAGCCCCCGTTTCGCCGTTCGCGCACCTGCGGCGCCGTCGCCGTCGAGTTCGCGCTCGTGCTGATGCCGATGATCATGCTCGCGACCGGCGTGGCCGAGTTCGGCCGCGCGATCTACCAGTTCGAGACGCTGACCAAGGCGACGCGCGACGCGGCGCGCTACCTGTCGGTCTGGTTGCCGAGCGACAGCGCGTATCCGGCCACGCAGGCGCAGTGCCTCGTCGTCTACGGCAGCACGACGTGCGGCGCGGCCGGCACCGAGCTGGTGCCGGGGCTCAAGACGTCGATGGTGACGATCTGCGACGCGCAGCGCACGACCGGCTGCAGCGACGCGTCCGATCCGTCGCAGTTCGCGAACCTGCCGACCTACGACTCGAACAACAACGCGTCGGGCGGCACCGCGACGGGCGCGATCAACGTCGTCGAAGTGAAGATCACGGGCTACAAGTACCAGCCGATCCCCGCGTTCCCGGGGCTGCCGTCGATCACCTTCAACAACATCGTCACCGTGATGAGGCAAGTGTCATGAACGCGCGCCATGCCCTTCCGTCACGCCGGCGTGCCCAACGCGGCTCGGCGATCGTCGAGTTCGCGCTGATCGCATCGATCCTGATCATGCTGCTGATCGGCATCTTCGAATTCGGCCGCGTGCTGTTCTACTGGGGCACCGCGAGCGAAGCCGTGCGCCTCGGCGCGCGCACGGCGGTGGTGTGCGACGTGAATGCGGCCGGCGTCGTGAAGCGGGTGAGATCGCTGCTGCCGCTGCTGCAGACCGCGAACGTGTCGGTGAACTACTCGCCCGCAAGCTGCGACGTGAATTCGTGCGCGTTCGTGACGGTCAGCGTCACGAACGTCACCGTCAAGACGATGATCCCGTTCGTGAACATCACGGTGACGATGCCGCCGTTCACGACGACACTGCCGCGCGAAAGCCTGACTTCCGCGACCGGCGGCGCCAACTGCAATTGATCGAACAGGCGAGGCACACGACATGATCAACATCCTCGTAGCTTCCGACGACACCGCGCGTCTTTCGCAGATCGCGCGCCTCGTGGCCGACTGCGGACACTATCGCGCGACACGCGCGACCGGCCGCCCGTCGCAGATCGAACATCGCACCGACGGGCTCGACGCGTTCGACATCCTGCTGGTCGACGGCACGTCGCTCGACCCGTCCGAACTGTCGGCGATCGAACGGATCTGCCGCGCGCACGCGAGCCTGACCTGCATTCTCGTGACGGCGGACACGTCGCCGCACGTGCTGCTCGACGCGATGCGTGCGGGCGCCCGCGACGTGCTGCAGTGGCCGCTCGACCCGCAGGCGCTCGGCCACGCGCTCGAACGGGCCGCCGCGCAAAGCACGCGGCGCGACACGGACGACACGCGGATCGTGTCGTTCATGTCGTGCAAGGGCGGGGCCGGCACGAGCTTCGCGGCCAGCAACCTCGCGTTCGAGATCGCGGAAGGCTTCAAGCGCCGCGTGCTGCTGATCGACCTGAACCAGCAGTTCGCCGACGCGGCGTTCCTCGTCAGCGACGAGACCCCGCCGTCGACGCTGCCGCAGCTGTGCGCGCAGATCGAACGGCTCGACAGCGCGTTCCTCGACGCGAGCGTCGCGCACGTGACGGAAAACTTCCACGTGCTCGCGGGTGCAGGCGACCCGGTCAAGGCCGCCGAGATGCGCGAGGACGCGCTCGAATGGATCCTCGGCGTCGCCGCGCCGCGTTACGACTACGTGATCTTCGACGTCGGCGTCTGCATCAATCCGCTGTCGATGGTCGCGCTGGATCGCAGCGACCAGATCGCGCTCGTGCTGCAGCCCGCGATGCCGCACGTGCGGGCGGGCCGCCGGTTGCTGGAGATCCTCGTGTCGCTCGGCTACTCGACCGACCAGATGCGGCTGATCGTGAACCGCGCGACGCGCGCAAGCGACCGCACCCGCACGGCGCTCGAGGAAGTGCTCGGCCTGCACGCGGCCTGCACGATTCCCGACGATGTCGACACCGTGCTCGAAGCGATCAACCAGGGCCATCCGGTGTCGCGGGTCGCGCGCGGCACGGGGGTCGTCCGTGCGTTGCAAGGGTATGCGAAGCAACTCGTCGAAGGGGAGGTGCGCGCGGGGCACGGCGCGACGCACAGCGAACCGCTGATGTCCCGGCTGTTCGGCCGCAAGGCCACGCCGAAGCTCAAGTCCATGTAAATCTTTCGGGGAACCATCATGTCATTGCGCGAACAGATGTCCTTGCAACGGGCCCAGCCGCTGGCGACGGGCAGCGAACCGGCCGGCCCGGCCCATTCGTCGGTGCGCGACGCATACCAGAAGCTGCGCCGCGAAATCCACCTGGCCGTGCTCGAACGTGTCGAGCTCGAGCGCCTGTCGCGGATGCCGCAGGAATCGGTCCGCATGGAGATCGGCCTGCTGATCACGCGCATCCTCGACGAGGAGCGGCTGCCCGCGAACGACATCGAGCGGCGGCAGCTCGCGATCGACGTGTACGACGAGATGTTCGGTTTTGGCCCGCTCGAAGCGCTGCTGCGCGATCCGAACATTTCCGACATCCTCGTGAACACGTACCGGCAGGTCTATGTCGAACGCTTCGGCCAGCTCGAACTGACCGACGTGACGTTCTACGACGACGCGCACCTGATGAAGGTGATCGAGAAGATCGTGTCGCGCGTCGGGCGCCGCATCGACGAATCGAGTCCGATGGTCGATGCGCGGTTGCCCGACGGCTCGCGCGTGAACGCGATCATCCCGCCGTCCGCGATCGACGGGCCGCTGATGTCGATCCGGCGTTTCGCGGTCAATCCGCTGAAGATGGACGACCTCGTGCGCTACCACAGCCTGACGCCGCCGATGGCCGAGCTGCTCGATGCGCTGTCGCGCGCGAAGGTGAACGTGCTGGTGTCGGGCGGCACCGGCAGCGGCAAGACGACGCTGCTCAACATCCTGTCCGGCTTCATTCCGCGCAACGAGCGGATCGTGACGATCGAGGATGCCGCCGAACTGCAGCTTCAGCAGCCGCACGTGCTGCGGCTCGAAACCCGGCCGCCGAACATCGAGGGCAAGGGCGAGATCACGCAGCGCACGCTGGTGCGCAACGCGCTGCGGATGCGCCCGGACCGGATCATCCTCGGCGAAGTGCGCGGCGCGGAAGCGCTCGACATGCTCAACGCGATGAACACCGGCCACGAAGGCTCGCTCGCGACGATCCACGCGAACACCCCGCGCGACGCGCTGACGCGGCTCGAGAACATGGTCAGCGTCTCCGGCCTGACGCTGCCGCCGAAGACGATGCGCCAGCAGATCACGTCGGCGATCTCGGTGGTCGTGCAGGCCGCGCGGCTGACCGACGGCAGGCGCAAGATCGTCAGCATCCAGGAACTGACCGGGATGGAAGGCGACATCATCAACATGCAGGAGATCTTCACGTTCAAGCGCACGGGCGTGGACCGCGACGGTTCGGTACGCGGCCACTTCTGCGCGACGGGCGTGCGGCCGAAGTTCGTCGAGCGGCTGCAGGCGTTCGGCATCAACCTGCCGGATTCGCTGTACGACCCGTCTCAGCGGTACGAGACGAACTGACGACAGGGCGCCGTTCGCTGCCGGGGAGGCTTCATGAACACGATCTTTTACGGTTTTGTGATTCTCACCTTCGTCGCGGTGGTCCTCGCGATCGAAGGCGGTTATCAATGGTGGAACGCGCGGCACGGCGCGGCCGCGCGCCGGATCGAATCGCGCATCCGCTCGATGTCGGCCGGCGGCAACGTCCAGCAGGAACGGCTGTCGATCCTGAAGAAGCGGATGCTCGACGAATCGAAGCCGTTCGACCGGCTGCTGCTGCGCATGCCGCGCGTGCATCGGCTCGATCTCGTGATCCAGCAATCGGGCCTCGACTGGACGCTGCCGAAGCTGATCATGCTCAGCGGGGTGTTCGCGGCGTTCGCGTGGCTGGCGCTGAGCTTCGCGACGTTGCCGCAGCTCGCCGCGCTGCCGGTCGCGCTGTTCGCCGGATGCCTGCCGATGATGTACGTGATGCGCTGCCGCGGGAAGCGGATGCGCAAGCTCGAGCGGCAGTTGCCGGACATCTGCGACATGATCGCGCGCGCGCTGCGGTCCGGCCACTCGTTCACGAGCACGCTCGGGATGGTCGGCGACGAGTTTCCCGAGCCGATGGGCGGCGAGTTCCGCGTCACGTTCGACGAGGTCAACTACGGCGTGTCGCTGCACGACGCACTGCTGAACCTCGTCACGCGCGTGCCGGTGCAGGACCTGCGCTACTTCGTGATCGCGGTGCTGATCCAGCGCGAGACGGGCGGCAACCTGGCCGAGCTGCTCGACAGCATCGCCGCGCTGATCCGCGAGCGCTTCAAGCTGTTCGACAAGGTGCGCGTGCTGTCGGCGGAAGGGCGGCTGTCGGCATGGATTCTCGGGCTGCTGCCGTTCGGCACCGCCGCGGTGATGGCGCTGCTGAACCGCGAATTCCTGTCGGTGCTCTGGGAGGACCCGGCGGGGATCCGGATGGTCGGCACGATGCTGGTGTCGATGCTGTTCGGGCTGATCTGGATCCGCCGTATCGTCCGCATTCGCGTCTGACGCGCAAGCCGCATAACGAACCGTTGCGAGGCTGTCATGCAAAACCTGAGCGTAGTCCAGGCCGTGATGCTGGGCGGCTTGTTCCTCTTCGTGGCCGGCGGCGCGCTCGTCGCGATGCTGCTGTTCGCGCCGCGCAGCATCCAGCGCCGGATCCAGCAGGCCGGCGGGGCCGGGGCGGGCGCGGCCGGCGCGGCGGGCACGGGCGACGGCGACGACCTGGCGTCGCGCTGGGTCGCGAAGCTGGTCGAGCTGTCCACGCCGATCTCGAAGCTGTCGGTGCCGAAGGAGGGCTGGGAGAATTCGCCGCTGCGCATCCGGCTGATGAATGCCGGCTGGCGCAACCAGAGCGCGGCCGCGCTGTATTTCACCGCGAAGACGGCGCTCGCGCTCGGGTTGCCGTGCGCGGCGCTGCTGGTGCTGATCCCGACGTCGCTCGGCGACGAACGCGTGATCCTGTCGGCGATCCTCGTCGCGCTCGCCGGGATCGGCTACTACATTCCGAACATCGTGATGTCGCAGCGGGTCAAGGTGCGCCAGCGGAAGATCTTCGAGGATTTCCCGGATGCGCTCGACCTGCTGACGGTGTGCGTCGAAGCGGGGCTCGGGCTCGATGCGGCGCTGATGAAGGTGAGCGAGGAGCTGCGGTTCAGCAGCGAGGTGGTCGCGAGCGAACTCGACCTGCTGCTGCTCGAGATGCGCTCCGGCTTCACGAAGGAGACGGCGCTGCGCAATCTCGCGCTGCGTACCGGCGTGGAGGACATCGAGTCGTTCTGCGCGATGCTGATCCAGGCCGACCGCTTCGGCACGAGCATCAGCGAATCGCTGCGCGTGCTGTCCGACCTGCTGCGCACGCGGCGGCGGATGCGCGCGGAAGAGCGGGCCGCGAAGATCGCGCTGAAGCTGCTGTTCCCGCTGATCTTCTGCATTTTCCCCGCACTGATGATGGTGCTGCTCGGGCCGGCGATGATCCACGTCTATCGCGTGCTGCTGCCGACGTTCGTGGGCATCGGGCAGTGAGTGACGCAGCGGCGTTGCGCCGGTTGCGTCGATCAAGGTTTTGCGTGCCGGCCGGCCACCCCCGCCGGCCGGCACGGTAACAGGCTTCATGGAGGCTCCCTCCCCAGGCGGCGCCGCGAGACAGGTTGACCATAGCGGCGTCAAGGCATCCTGGACCCATGGTCGGCCATGGAACGAGCCGTAGTCCACCGCCTCAGCGGCTGCCCCCTACTGCTAACCTGAATGCCGGCGAAGTGTGCCGGCATCGCGTTGTGCGCTCGAATGAAACGGCACGGCGATGCCGCGCCTGATATTGAACGACGGCAATGATCCGCGGGATTGTTGACTTGGTCGTTCATTGCAATGGCTTCTCGTTCGTTTTTTGCGCACCGCTGCGCGCCATCCGAAAATCTCCTTGAAATATCCGGCCCGAATTTCTACATTATTGAAAATCATGGCTGCATCGCGGTACTGACGACGCAAACGTTACACGTGCCGGCAATACCGAACAACAACACTTGAAAATCCAGAGACTGCCCGACAATACGGAAAACAGGCCAGTCACGCACGATCAAGGCCGGGGGAAACATGAACAAGCAAGCAATGGCAAGCAGGCGGCCTGACGCTTCATCCAGCAGCCATCCGCGGGCCCGCGGCGTTCGCGCGAATCCGCCGCGCACGTTCCCCGGTCCGCTTCCCCCCGATTCCTGACCACCGGCACGCGACCGCGTCCGCAAGACCGTTTCCGCACCGACATCCCGCACGGCGAAGCACACGCGAAGCGGCCCGCACACGGCCGGCGTCGCGTCGCGCGTCGGCCGTGCCGGCACGACCATTCGAACGAGGGACCCAGCATGGCCATCGATGTGCCTGTGACACGCCGGACGTTTCTGAAGCTGGCCGGGAGCGGCGCGCTCGTCGCGATCTCGATCACCCATTTGCCGGCGCTGGCGCTCGGCGCCGCCGGGCAGGCGGACGACGACGCGGCCGGGCCGGGCTGGGCGCCGGTGCCCGGCAAGGCGCGCTGGCGCA
Source organism: Burkholderia sp. Se-20373 (assembly GCF_017104705.1). NCBI lineage: Bacteria > Pseudomonadati > Pseudomonadota > Betaproteobacteria > Burkholderiales > Burkholderiaceae > Burkholderia > Burkholderia sp. Se-20373. The sequence goes on from NZ_JAAGPH010000029.1 coordinate 8,430, forward strand.
TCGACGGCATCCCGAAGGTCACGGGCCAGAAGATCTACGCACGTGACTTCAAGTCGCGCGACTTCGTCGGCTGGCCGCAGCAGGAGAACTGGCTCTATGCGTTGCGGTGCGATCGGGTCGACGCCGTGTACGAAGGCTATGACCTCGGGGTGCTGCCGGCCGAATTGCGGCCGATCGCCGTCGTCGACAACGCGCTGCTGAGCGCGCGACGGATTCCGCTGGCGCCCGAGGCCGACCCGATCGCGAACCAGGACATCTACTGGCTCGCGCGCACCGGCCACCCGGCGGATTGCTACGGACAACCGGCCGCGCTGCTGGTGTTCGAGAATTTCGATGTCTATCGTCGTGCGAAGAAGCTGCTCGATTTCAACCGCGGCGTGATCCGCTACGGCGCGCCGGTCACGCGCCCGACGGCCGCGCAGGCCGTGCCGTTTTCCCCCGTGACGATCTATGTGCGCGACGACGAACGCGGCTTCAACTACGTCGACAACTACCAGACCGACAGCAACGGCAAGCCGACCGCCGAATACCTGAAGCAACGCGAGGAGGCGGTCGCCAACATCGACGCGACGATTGCCCGCAACGCGGCCGCCGGCGCGTGGATCGGCGTGCGCGCGACCGGCAACGAAGGATTCGAGACGCCGGCGATGGACCCGATGTTCATGGAACCCGAAGCGGGGCTCGCATGGTACGACGCGTCCAGCGCGAAAATGAGCCTCGTGCTCGGTACGCAGTCGGCGAACGACGATGCGACCGGCGCGCTCGGGCTGTTCCAGGGTAGCGACGTCGCGGTCAAGGAGGCCCACGTCATCGCATGCTATCCGGGCGGCGGCTTCGGCGGGCGCGACAAGTCCTATTTCCCGCTCTATCTCGCGCTCGCGGCGCCGTTCGCGAAGGGCGCGCTACGCTGGCAGCAGTCGCGCTACGAGCAGTTCCAGGTCGGCTTGAAGCGCTGCGAGACGCAGTTCTCCGAATCGCTGTGGTTCAACCGGCGCGGCAAGCTCGAAGCGATCACGTGCGATTTCCTGATGAACGGCGGCGGCAAGAAGAACCTGTCGCCGTACGTCGCGCAGCTCGCCGCGCTGAGCGCGATGAGCTGCTACGAGATTCCGCGCGCACGCGCGCAGGCGGCCTCGACTTACACGCGGGAAGTGTTCGGCGGATCGCAGCGCGGCTTCGGCGGCCCGCAGGCGTTCATGGCCGTCGAGACGCTGATGGACGAGGCCGCGCGCCGGCTCGGGCTCTCGCCGTTCGCGATCCGTCGCGCCAATTTTCTCGGCGGCACGCCGGGGCTCGGCAAGGGGCGCGCGATCACGGGCGCGCCGATCCTGTTCGACCTGCAGCTCGACGCGCTGCTCGACCGGCTCGAACAGCACCCGCTGTGGCGCGAACGCGAGCGCACCCGCGCGGAACGCGGTGCGCGTCATCTGCGCTACGGCGTGGGACTCGCGATGGCGAACGAGGCCTACGGCACGTCCGGTGACGGCATGTTCGGGATGGTGCAGATCCTGCCCGACAGCCGGCTGCGCGTGGTCACGCCGTACACCGACATGGGCAACGGCGCGGCCACGACGCTGGGGCTCGCGCCGTCCGAATTTCTCGGGCAGAACGCGCAGACGATCGCCATGAGCGAGATCGGGCCGTTCAATGCACTCGGGCTCACGCGTTCGAGCAACCCGTCGGCCAATCCGAAGACGGTGCGCTACACGTACGGTTCGTCGAGCGCCTGTCTCGGCGCATTCCATCAGTACCACGCAGTAAAGGGAGCGGCACAGGCGTTGTTCCTGCAGAGCGTGCTGCCGGCTGCCCGTGCGTGGTGGGGCGTGCCCGTGCGCGCCGAGGACGTACGCTGGGCCAATGGTGCGCTCGTCGCGAACGGCCTCGCGCCGATTTCGTGGCCGGCGCTGCTCGGCACCATCACGAAGCTGGGCCTGCAGACGGTGGCGGCCGTGCATGCGAGCTATGCCGGCTACTTCTGGAAGGGCACCTATCCGTTCGCGTCGGGCAGTGCGCAAATCGACTACGACTACGTGGCGGTCGGCCTCGATCCCTACTTCCTGACGCCGCTGTACCGCACGCTGCAGGCGCCGCCGGTCGACACGAGCCTCTACGGACGCACGACCTATGCGCCATCGGCGTCGCTCGTCGGCGTGTCCGTCGATCCGGCGAACGGGCGCGTGAAGGTCGAGCGCGTGGTGTCGGCGGTGAGCGTCGGGCGGCAACTGTCGCCGGAGCTCGTCGAAGGACAGTCGCAGGGCGCGGTCGCGATGGGGATCGGCAACGTGCTGACCGAGACGTGTCCGCTCGGCCCGGACGGCCCGGGTGGCGGCCGATGGAACCTCGACCGCTACGAGGTGACGCGCCTGCCCGACATTCCCGAGCAGGAGCTGATCGCGCTGCCGCCGCCCGGCAACGATCCCGCGAATGCGCGCGGCATCGCGGAAGCGGTGATGTGCCCGATCGCGCCGGCGCTGCTCAATGCGCTGGCGATGGCGACCGGGAAGCGGTTCAGGGTGACGCCGGTTACGCCGGACAAGATTCGGGAGGCACTGCAATGAGCGATCCGGTCCGCATGGTCGTGAACGGCCAGCCCGTCGAGGCAGCCGCCGCCGACGCCGACATGAACCTCATCGACTTCCTGCATGAACGACAGGACCTGACCGGCACGAAGCTGTGCTGCGGCATCGGCGTGTGCCGGGCGTGCACGGTCGGCGTGCGCAACACGCCCGACGCGCCGATGGAAAAGACGCTGTCGTGCTCGACGCCGGTCAGCGCGATCGCCGGCATGCATGTGTACACGATCGAAGGGCTCGCGCAGGGCGGCACGCTGTCGCCGCTGCAGCAGAGTTTTCTCGAATCGTTCGCGTTCCAGTGCGGCTACTGCGCGTCGGGATTCCTGATGGCCGCGACCGCGATGCTCGATCATCTGCGCGCGCAGCCGGTGCCCGCCGCCGAGCTGGACGCGATGATCGAGACGTGGGTGGGCGGCAACGTGTGCCGATGCACCGGCTACGTCAAGTACATCGAGGCCATTCGCAAGGTGGCGATGCGCTACACGAAGGAGGCGGCATGACGATCAGGACCTGCATCGCGGCGCTGGCGATGCTGCTGGCCGCGCCCGCCACGTTTGCCGCGGAAGGCGCCGATGCCTCCCTGCACGAATACGCGCAGCAGTGCACCGACGAAATCGGCGAGATTCCGGCGTTCGACTGCAACAGCGGGACGGACGTGCCGATTACCGTCAACGGCAGCGTGCCCGCGCGGTACACGGCGCACATGACCTGCGATCGCCCGGCGCTGCTGCCGTACGACGCGCCGACCTCCGGGCAATGCACGCCTTACTCGAAGATCCTCGACCTGTCTCACGGCGACACGCAGATCTCGGCGTTTTGCCGTCGCAAGCAGATCCGCGAGAACCGCAGCCCGTATTACGACGAAGTCGACATCGTGCTGCACCACGTGCGCAACGGCAAGACCTGCTGGTTTCATGCGGACAAGGGCGGCACGGGCGGCATGGACGCGTCGCGCGTGCCGCCGCCGAACGAGAAGACCCCGCCGCCCGGTCGTCCGTCGGCCGCGGAATTCTGGTGGAAACCGGCTGCGACCGCGACGAAGCGCTGCGTGTCGTGCCACGATGCGAGCCCGGTCATGTACAGCCCGTGGATCGGGCAGGTATGGAATCGCGTGCCGACCGATCCGTGGGGCAAGTACGTCAATCTCGGTGCCGACTTCGCGTCATGGACGTCGCACGCGATCAGCACGCCCGGCAACACCTGCATCGGCTGCCACCGGATCGGCGACCAGAACAGTTGCAAGATCTACGTGCCGCTCGCCGCCGGGTTACTGCCGCCGCCCAAAGGCAGCAACCAGCTGGCGAGCAGCTATCCGCTGACGCACTGGATGCCGATCGACAACAACCGCAGCCGCGACGAGTGGAACGCGGCCAACGTGAAGTCGGTGAGCGACCTGCTCGCCTGCTGTTCGGCGCGGGGCAAGAACGATCCGATGTGCACCTTTACGCCGGCGGCGCAGGCGGCGAAGTAAGAGGCCGACGAGCGGTGGAACGTCGTGCCCGTTCAGCCGGTCGCGGTCGTCACTGAAAGTGATGCACGTACCGCAGCACCATCCGCGTGCCTTGCGGCCGGTTGCGCGCATAGGTTTCGAAGTACGCGTTGAACATCAGATGATCCTGCGGCGAGAAGCTAACCATCGCCCCCGGGCCGATCGCGAACACGGCCTCCCGCGTGCCCGGCACGTCCTGCCCGTTTTCCTTCATGTCGGTGGTCTGGCGCAGCCAGTAGCCGTTGAGCCCCAGCCGCAGGCCGGGGCGCACTTCATACTCGGTCGCGAAGTTCGCGTGGATCGCCTGGCCGGCCTGCGTCGACGTCACGTCCGGGCCGAGCGACGTGGCCGGCTGATGGTTGGTCGCGTTCCACAGATAATGCAGCCGCCACGACACGGTCCATTTGGGCGTGAGCCACAGCGTCGCCGCCCAGTACGGGTCGAACGACCAGACATGGCTGCCGGGGTTGATCGCGCGCGACGGATCGTACGCGCCGGTCGGCGCGATGAACTGGAATTCCACGCGCTGCGCGAAGCGCGGGCCTTGCGCGCCCATCACCGGGTCGAACTGGATGAACGGGCCGATCAGCAGATCGCCGAAGCCGGCGCGCGCATTCAGCGCGACGTTGCCGAGGCCGTCGTCGGTTCGCGCGGACGCGATCCACGGCAGGATCACGTCGAGGCCGGGATGCATGCCCGCGAACGTCCTCGGCGACTGATAGACGAGCTGGCTCAGCCCCGCGAACAGGTCGATGTCCTGCTTCGGCAGCCCGACCTTGTTGCCCGCGTTGTCGTTGACGCGGCCGGCCGTGTAGTACTGCAGGTACTGCGTGCCGTACCAGCCGGAGCCGGCCGGCGGCATCCCGTCGAGGAAGCTGGTCATGCCGAGGTTGACCGCCGGCAGGTCGGTCGCGCCGGCCGGCGCGCCTGCGGCCATGCCGGCGATCGTGAGGCCTGCGACGACGCGCATGCGAGAGCCGAGTTTCATGTTCACCTTCTCCTGTTGATTTATTTGTATAACTAATCAAACGGCACGAAAAAGATCGGGATGATCGGCGATCGCGCGATACTGACCGGCGTGGAACACGAGCGGCGCCTTGACGAACGTGTCGAACTGTTCGATCTGGCCGATGAAGAGCAGGTGATCGCCGCCTTCGTAATGACCGACGTTGCGGCACACGAAGCGCGCGCTCGCGCCGTCGAGGCAGGGCACGCCGCCGGTCTCCGAGTCGACGTGAAGCACGCCGTCGAACTTGTCGGCGCTGGGCGTCGCGAAGCGGCGCGACAGGTCGATCTGGTCGTGCGCGAGGATGTTGATCGCGAAATGGGTGGCCGCGACGAAATCCGGGCGGCTCGGCGCGACCTTGCGCAGGCTCCACAGCACGAGCGGCGGATCGAGCGACAGCGACGAGAACGAATTGGCGGTGAGGCCCACCTTGCGTCCGTCGGCCGCGCACGTGGTGATCACGGTCACGCCGGTCGGGAATTGCCCGAACGCGGCGCGCAACTGCAGCGGGTCGAGGGCCGGGCGATCGGTAGCGGTCGTTTCCATGCCGGTTACTCCGTGCGTGCGCTGTGTTCGCGGATCATCGCCGCGCACGCCGACGGCTCGAACCACCACGGCGAGAACCGGCGCGGATCGTCGAAGCCGTCGACGATCGCCGCGGCGAGCGACGGCAACTGGCCGGCCGCGCCGAGCAGCTCGAGGATGTGCGGTGGTGGCGGCGTGAGCAGCGAGTTGGTCCAGCGCACGACGTGCTGCGCATACGCCCAGTAGCCTTCGAACGTCTGCTGCATCCAGTCTTCGCCGAACGGTGCGGCGTCGCGCGCGACGATCGCATCGAAATACGCTTTCGCGCATTTCGCGGCATTGTTCGATCCCTGGCCGGTGATCGGATCGTTGACGACCACCGCATCGGCCATCCCGAATACCGTGCGGCCCGACGGCAGCCGGAAGAACGGCTTGCGCACCGTCGGCGTGAAGCGTCCGGCGAGCGTGCCGTTCGGATCGGTGAGCTCGACGTCGCGGCAGCGCTCGAATTCCCATGGTACGTACTGCTGCAGAAACGACAGGCTGCGGTCCAGATGCTGGTCGGGCGTCTTCACGTCGGCCCAGCAGTCGAGCGGGCCGCCCGGAATGCCTTCGAACACCATGATTTCGCAGGGGCCCGTCGTGGTCAGCGCGGGGAACACGAAATACTCGCCGATGCCCGGCAGCAGGTTGAAGCGCACGCGCGAATACGGCTGGCTCGGCGTCATCCCTTTCACGTAGGTGAGGGCCAGCGCGCGTTGCGGGCGGTCGAACGCGCTGCGCGTGTCGTCGCGGCCGAGCAGGTTGACGATCTCGCCCTTGCCGGCCGCGAGCAGCACGAGGTCGTGGCTGCCCGCCAGCTCCTCGAGTTCCGGCACGCCGATATCGGCAATGCGTACGTCCGCGCCCCGGCGCTTCACGCCGTCGAGCCAGTCGGCCATCTTCACGCGCTGGTCGACCGACTGCGCATAGCGCGTCAGCCGCGACGGCCAGTCGATCACCTTGCGGCCGTTGCCGTCCGGATGCGGCACCGCGATGCCGATCCCTTCGACGGACGGGCACGCTTCCTCCCACGCGTTCAGGCCGAGGTCGCGCTCGATCTGCAACGACGTGTGGAACATGCACTGGCTCGACATGACCTTGCCGGTGCGGATCTGTTCCGCGTCGCGGTTGGTCGCGAGTGTGACGTGATAGCCCTGGTCGAGCAGGGCGAAGGCGAGTTGCAGGCCGGACTGGCCGGCGCCGACGATGGCGATGCGTCTCATGAGTATGTCCTTGGTTGGCCGGATGCCGGCCGGGATCGAAATGATGGCGGGAAGCGGCGCTGAGGAACGGTCACTCCGCGAGACGCGGAATGGCCGGCACCGCCTGTTCGGGGCCCATCGCGGCATAGCCGCCATCCACCGCGTAGTCGGCGCCGGTCACGAAGCTCGCCGCGTCGCTGCACAGGAACGTCACGACCTGCGCGACCTCGGACGGATCGCCGACCCGGCCGAGCAGGTGGAACGGCGCGGCGACGCGATCGGTCTTGGCACGGTCGCCGTGCGTCAGCTCGTCCATCACGCGCGACCACGTCCAGCCCGGCGACACCGAGTTGACGCGAATGCGGTCGGGTGCGAGATCCATCGCCATGCTGCGCGTGAGCTGGCGGATCGCCGCCTTCGACGTGGGGTACAGCCAGCGGCCGGTTTGCGCGCACTGGGCCGAGATCGAGCTGAAGTTCACGATCGCGCCGCCGCCGCGCCGGACCATCTGCGGGTGCACGGCCTTCGCGAGCATCGCGGCCGACACGACGTTGACGTCCATCGCGGCGAGCCAGTCGTTGCGGGTCGCCTGGATCCCGTTATCGACGTAGCTGCATGCGAGGTTGACGAGCACGTCGATCGCGCCGAACCGCTCGACGATGGCCGCGACCGCATGCTCGATCGCGCGATCGTCGGTGATGTCGAGCGCGACGAACATCGCGCGTTCGCCGAGCGAATCGGCCACGCGCGCGCCGTTCTCCGCATCGAGATCGAGGATCGCGACGCACGCACCGGCGCGGCTCAGGTCTTGCGCGACCGCGGCGCCGATCAGCGTGGCGCCGCCGGTGACGATCGCGACTTTGCCAGCAAGGGCAGTCATGGGGTGTCTCCGGAAATCGTTGGGTGAGGGAAGTTGTTGCGTCAATGCGCACCCGCCGATGGTTCGCTGTCCTGCCAGCGGCGCATCAGGCCGTTCGACGGCACGGTTTCGTCGAGCAGCTTGCGGGCCGTTTCGACGCCCGCGACCGGGAGGCCGGCCGGATCGAGCAGGCCGATCTGCACGAGCACGCTCGCCTGGTCCCAGTAGATGTGCTCGTGATAGAGCTTGTCGCCGCGAAACTTGACGATCGCGACGAGCGGAATCTCGACGCGCTTGCCGGTCGGCGCGACGCCCGGCAGCATCCAGTCGATCTCGGTGGTGTGCGTGAAGCAGAACAGCAGCTCGTCGACGATCTGGCTCGCGCCGACCGTGCGCGAGATCGGCGTGATCGTCGTGTCCGGCGGATTCGCGTGCACGAAATGATGCGTGTAGAAGCGCTTGAGCTCGTCGTGGCCGACGCCGCCTGTCAGCGTCGGAATATGGTTGACGTACGGTTCGGCGACCATCGTCGCCATCGTGGCATCGACGTTGCGCGTGTCGAATTCGTGTTTCAGATGCGCTTCCCACAGTGTGGACAGATCGTAGTGCGGGCCGAGCGCGGCACGGAACGCGGCGATCGCGCGCTGATGGGCCATGCTCGCGGCGGCCTTGTCGAAATGATCGCCGCCGGCGCGCGCGAACGCGTGATCGACCCCGGGATACACATACACGTCGACGCCGTCGCGCCCGGCCAGCGCGTCGGCAATGCGCTGCTGCGCGTCGGGCGGGCAGAAGCGGTCCTGGCCCGCGATCTGCAGCACGAGCCGGCCGTGCAGGTGCGACGCCTCGTCGAGCGCCTGCTCGATGCCCACGCCGTAGTAGCTGACCGCCGCGGCCACGTCCGGCAGCCGGCATGCGGCGAGATACGCGAGCTTGCCGCCGAGGCAATAGCCGAGCACGCCGGCTTCGCCAGTACATTCCGGTAATTGCTTGAGTGCGCCCAGCGCAGCGCCGACATCCTCGACGCCCTTGTTCTCGTCGTATTCCTGATAAAGGGCCATCGCGCGTTCCATGTCGGCGGCCGTGTAACCGAGTTCGATCCCCGGCGCCTGGCGCCAGAACAGGTCGGGCACGAGCACCGTATAGCCTTCCTCCGCGTAGTAGTCGGCCGCTTCGCGCATCGTCGCGTTCGCGCCGAAGATCTCGTGGCACAGCACGATGCCGGGCCCCTTGCCGCCGGCCGGCGTGCTCAGGTAGGCGCGAAACGTGCCGCCGTCCGGCGACGGAATCTCGATGTGACGTCCTTGCATGTGTCCCTCCATTCCAGTTTTTTGCTGCGACGGGCCCAGTATTGGCGGACGAAATGGGCACTTCTATCCGCTTTCTTCGGCCGGTATCCGCGAATTCCGGAAACCTGTTGCACCGGCCGCCGCGCGTGGGCAGGCGCGCGGCTGACTGCGGGTATGTGCGGATGCGGAACGTTCGCACAGTTTTCTACGATGCGCGAACGGTCCGCTTCTTGCGTCATGTGGGCGGGACTTGCGTGCTTGGGCGGCCGGACTGTCCGGATACTCCGGGCGCTATCCGGATCGTGCGGCGAATGCCCCCCTATCGGGAACGCATGCACGGCGCGAGTGCAATCGAGCATGACGGGAGAACTTCGATGGCGCAATTTTCCGAAACGGGCTGGCTGCCGGATACGGCCTGTTTCAATCACGACAACCTGCTGCTGCAGTCGAACGACGTCGACGAGGTGCGCGCACGCGTCGCCGACGTCTTCAAGCCGCACCGGCTCACGCCGACCGGCGAATCGCGCGCGCTGCACAGCTGCATGCATCACGCGCGCTGGGGCAACCTGTCGTTGAACCTGCTCGATTATGGCGGCGGCGTCAGCATCGAGCCCGGCCCGCTCGAGCACTTCTTCCTGTTGCAGATCCCGTTGCGCGGCGACGCGGAGATCGAGTGCGGATCGGCGCGTTTCGTGTCGTCGCCGGGCACCGCGTCGCTGATCTCGCCGACGCTGCCGCTGAAGATGCGTTGGGGCGACGCGTGTCCGCAAGTCATCCTGCGGATCGAGCGCGAAGTGATGGAGCGCCACGCGCAGCGGCATTTCGGCGACGACCGGCGCGCGCCGGTCGAATTCGAGCCGGAATTCAGCCTGTCGTCGTCGCAGGGCGCGTGTCTGATGCAGATGCTGCCGATTCTCGCCGGCGCGATCGCGACGGACGCGCATCCGCTGCGTCATCCGCTCGCGTTCGAGCAGCTCGAATCGACGCTGCTCAACCTGCTGCTGCACGGCCACCCGAACAGCGCGCGCAACGGCACGCGGCACCTGCCGGTGGCGATTGCGCCGTTCTACGTGCGGCGCGTCGAGGACTACATCCGAGCGCATCTCGACGAGCCGCTGACGATCGAACGGCTCGCCGAACTCGCCGGCGTCAGCCCGAGCACGCTGTTCGCCGGTTTTCGCCATCGCCACGGCACCACGCCGATGGGCTTCGTGCGACAGTTGCGGCTGCACCATGTGCGCGAGGAACTGCTGGCCGATGCGTCGCCGGGGCTCGCGTCGGTGACGGACGTCGCGCTGAAATGGGGCTTCGCGCACCTCGGGCGGTTCGCGATCGAGTACAAGCGGGCGTTCGGAGAATCGCCGTCGGCGACGCTCAGGATGCGGCGCGGGCGCGCCTAGCGGCTCACGCGGCAGCCCGCTCGCCGATTCGCTACGGCAGCGACACGCCCCAGACCGCCGTCACATCCCCGCCGAGCCGCCATTCGGTGAACGGGCGGCGCGGCGCGATGATCGCCGGCAGCCGCGCGTCGTGAAAGCGCGCGTAGTACGGCTCGACCCAGCTCAGTTCATCGCGGAACGTCCACGGAAACAGGTCCTGCCTGACCGGCGTGATGGCCGTGAAGCTCGCGGGAGCGTCGACCGCGTTGATGACCAGGTTCGCCAGGCGGCCGATCGCGCCGTCGTTTTCCCGATAGAGATCGATATGGCGCGGCTGCACGAGTTCCGCCGCGAACACGAGCGGGAGCAGCGCGAACGTGTGATAGTGCAGCGCGCGATTGCCGCGTTTGACTTCCCGTGCCAGCGAACCGTCGGGGCCGATGTCGCGGATGCCTTCGCGTACCCGCAGCAGCCCCGAATCGACGAGGCTCGCGTTGCCGGTCACGGTGCCGATGGCGATCAGGTCGAGTCCGGCCCAGTACACGAGGTTGTTGTGCAGATGGTTGATCGCTTGCGCGTCGCGGGTGGCGATCGCGATGCGTTCGAGCCACGGATCGATCGCGTCGAACCGCGCGCGGTTCGCGTCGCGTACGTCGTGCGGCATGCGCAGGATCACCATCGCGAAGTCAGTGCCGGCCCACGAACGCTCGTAATCGCCCTGGTAACCGGTGATCCGGCCCATCAGCGCGTCGGCCCGCGCCCAGCTTTCCAGCAGGCTCACTGCGCATGACCAGTCACCCTTGTCCGCCGATGCATTGAGCCGTGAAATGAAATCGCGCATCGGCTTGACCGCGCGCGCATAGCCGGCGGCGTCGTCATAGTAGCCGGGCGGATCGATCGTCGTAACGGCGGCCGGGATGTCACAGGCGCGCGCCGGCGGCGCGGCACAGCATAGTGCGCTCACCGCGAGCCACGCGGCGAGCAGGGGGCGAGTCGACAGGCGGCGCATACGGTCCTCGGTGGTGACGTGACGGTGACGCGGCAAACACGGAAGCCGAACCGGGGGCGGACAACCTCGCGATGCGGGACGCGCGCGGCCGCCCAGGCACGACGAACCCCGATGACGCGCGCGGGCCGTGCAGCCCGCGGCGGTTTCCCGTGGCGCAGGCAGTCTAGCGCCCCCGTCTTTCATCCGCCTTGCCAGGCGCCCGCCGGCTGCATCGACGCCGGGCCGGCCCCGTCTTCCACGCGCCGGCCGACGACGCACTTTTTTTAGAGACTGCGCCCTATTCGCCCGGTATCATCGCTGCGCTCGTGAACGACGCCATGGGCAGGCGCATGCCGACTCGCGCGCAACCAGCATCCCAAGCATGACAACCCAGGGCGGACGCCGGCGGTGCGTCGCGCCGCGATCGGGCCGAATCGGCCACCAGCACGACGGAGCAAGGAACGATGGTAACGGGGACGGGCGCGGCACGACGCGCGAGGGCGATCGCGGCCGGGAGCGCGTGGGTCATGGCGGCGGCAGGCGGCGCACACGCGCAGGCATCGGGGGCGGCAGTCACGCCGCCGGCCGGCGCGGCGGCGGCCGTGCTGCCGACGATCGACGTGACGGGGAAGGGCGACCGCGCGTCGAGCGGGCTCGTCGGGCTGCGCACCACGGCCGGCACGAAGACCGACACGCCGGTGGCCGAGATCCCGCAAACGGTCAATCTCGTGACCGCGCAGCAGATCGAGATGACCGGCGCGACCGACCTGAACCAGGCGCTGCGCTACGTGCCGGGATTTGCCACGTTCGGCGCCGACAGCCGCACCGACTGGTATGCGGCGCTGCGCGGCTTCACGCCGACGCTGTACGTCGACGGCGTCGCCGCGCCGAATACGGCCGTGATCGCGAACTGGCGCGTCGACCCGTACACGATCGACTCGATCGCCGTGCTGCGCGGGCCGACCTCGGTGCTGTACGGCGCGGGCGAACCCGGCGCGATCGTCGACGCGCACACGAAGCTCGCCGACGGCGAGCGCGTCCGCGAAGCCGGCGTGCAGATCGGCAACGACGCGCGCAAGCAATTCATGCTCGATGTCGGCGATACGCTCGACCCGGACGGCCGCTATGCGTACCGCTTCGTCGGCGTGGCGCGCGACGGCAACGCGGTCACCGGCCCGAACGGCGACCGGCGCGTCGCGCTGGCGCCGTCGTTCCGATGGCGACCGACCGCCGATACGTCGCTGACGCTCTCGGCGACGTTCCTGCAGGACGGCAGCGATATTTCGTCGAACTTCCTGCCCGCGTCGGGCACCGTGTTGCCGAACCCGAACGGCCGGCTGTCGCAGGACATCTACATGGGCGCGCCCGGGTTCAACGACTACCGCAAGAAGCAGTGGTCGCTCGGCTACGCGCTGGAGCATCGCGTGAATGCGATCTGGTCGCTGCACCAGGACGTGCGCTGGTCGCACCTGTCGCTCGACGACGCGACGGTGTTCGGTATCGGCTACGTGCCCCACAGCACCACCGACATGATGCGTTATGCGGGGCTGTTCCAGCTCAACTACAGCCGGTTCGACATCGACAACCACGCGCAGGCGCGCTTCGGCACGGGGCCGCTCGAACATACGCTGCTGCTCGGTGCGCAATATGACCGGCAGACGACGACCAACAGCGTGTGGCTCGCGCTGGCGCCGTCGCTCAACCTGTATCACCCCGTCTACCGGCCCGTCACGGACGCGATTTTCTCCGGGCCGACGTCGCTCGGCCACGTCGACCAGTACACGGCGATGAACACGTTCGGCGTGTATGCGCAGGACCAGATCCGCTGGCAGCGCTGGACGCTGACGCTCGGCGGCCGCGAGGATTTCGTCAATGCGCGGTTCGACGACCGGACGGCCGGCACGCAGGCGCGGCAGGACGTCAGCGCGTTCTCCGGGCGCGTCGGGCTCACCTATCAGGGCGACGCCGGGCTGTCGCCGTACGTGAGCTATTCGACGTCGTTCGATCCCGTCATCGGCGTGCGGATGTATGGCGGCGGCATGCCGAAGCCGACGCGCGGCAAGCAGACGGAAGCCGGGCTGCGCTGGCAGCCGCCCGGCAGGAACCTGCTGCTGAGTGCGGCCCTCTATCAGATCGATCAGACCAACGTCGCGACGCCGACACCGGTGAGTCTCGACCCGACCGGCACGACGTCCGTGCAGACCGGCAAGGTGCGCTCGCGCGGAATCGAGCTGAGCGCGGTCGGCAAGGTCACTCGCGAGTTGTCGGTCGTCGCGTCGTATGTGTACCAGGACGTCAAGAACGTGCAGGCGAACGACGCGTCGCTGAACCACTGGCCGGTGGCGGTGCCGCTGCCGCGGCAGATGGCGTCGATGTGGGCCGACTGGACCTGGCGCACGGGTGTGCTGTCGGGCCTCGGGGTCGGCGGCGGCGTGCGCTACCAGAGCGCGTCGGCCGGCGCACCCGACAACTCGCTGACCGTGCCGAGCGTGACGTTGGTCGACCTGGCGCTGCACTACGAGATGCCGCACTGGCGGTTCGCGCTGAACGTCGCGAACCTGTTCGACCGGCGTTATGTCAGCGGCTGCACGTCGTACACAGTCTGCGTGTTCGGCAACGAGCGGACCGTGCTGGCCACCGCGAAATACAACTGGTAGACGCGAACGCGCGGAACGGTCCTACGCGTCGCGTTGCGGTTCCCGGCGCACGGCGCGTTCGCCGGCGTGACGCTGGCGCCGCCACTCGGTCGGCGTGAGGCCGAAACGTTCGCGGAATGCGGTTGCGAAATTCGCCGGCGTGGAAAAGCCGATCTCCTTCGCGATGCTGGCGATGCTGAGCGACGTCGAATCCAGCAGGTCCTGCGCGATCCGCAGCCGCTCGTGCCGCAAGTACTCGAATACCGTCTGGCCGAGGTTGTCGCGAAACGCGCGTGACAGCCGCTTTTCGTGCGTGCCGACCGCGCGGGCCAGCTGCTCCACCGTCGGCGGGTCGTTCAGCGTCCGTGCCAGGTGGCGGATGGCCGCGCGCACGATGATGTCGTCGTCCTTGCCGGCCACGAACGGGCTGTCCACGTCGACGGGCCGCTCGCGCTTCTCGCGTGCGAGCTGGACGCGAATCCGCGCGAGCACTTCGGCGGGCTCGAACGGCTTGACCACATAGTCGACGCAGCCGATGTCGAACCCCTCGAGGCGCTCGTGCAACGCGCCGGCCACGGTCAGGAAAATCACCGGAATCGCGCACGTCAGCGGATCGGCGGCAAGCAGCCGGCACGCGGTGAAGCCGTCCATGCGCGGCATGCGGACATCCATCAGGATCAGGTCGGGCATGAGCGCCTGCGCGCGCTGGCACGCCTGCAGCCCGTCGGATGCAATGCTGATCCGGCACCCGGTGCCGCGCAGGATGTCGATCAGCAAGCGAAGCTGGTCGGGCTGATCGTCGACGATCAGGATATGGGCGTCGCCCAATGCGGAGATCGATGGATGCATCGTGCACCTGTTCTGGAATGGCTGCTGGCTGCGTTCCTGCGGGTGGCCGGCCCGGTTCGGATCAATCGTCGGAAGCTGCGCTATGGCGACGTACAAGCACATCGATATTCGAATGTCGCCCCACGACACGACGGACAACCGGTCGGCGTAATGCCTTGCATGGCGGGTTTTGATCGCTGACCCGGTAAAGGCGCGGAGCGTTGCCGTCGTCGCGCGCTGAGAAATGCGCGCCCGCCGGTATCGAGGCGAGCCGAATTGTAGGGGCATATTTCAATTCTTGCCAGACGCATTGACTCTATCTGCTTCATTCCGCTTTTCGGATGCTTCATCGTGTATCGTGAATTGTGCCTACAGTATGGCGCACCGATGCCTGTCCATTTCCGCCATTTTCATTTGCGCCGCCACGTGCAATCGCGTAGTTCCACGGCCTTTTTGAAAAAATATTTTGATGAATCTTTTTTTAATCCGCCTCAGCAAAGATTTTATCCGCCCGGCAAAACATCTCGATTAATTTCGATGGCGCGAAATCGTTTGCGAGATGCGTGTTTTTAGTGCAACTGCTTGAATATATTGAATTTTACAATCTATGAAGAATGTCGTCTTCAATAATTTTAAATCGTGTCTCATAATTCGTCCGAACTTTGAGTGCAGGGTTGCACCGAGCAACGCAAGGCACGGCGGGTTGTGACGGACGTTGTGCGGTTCGGGTCCGAGGCATCAATTGATGTGACTCCGAACGCATGTCCGTTGCGCGCAAGCGAAAATCCGGTTGCCGTGGATGAAATAAAAGAAGCGGGGTAGGTCGCGGTCGGCGCGACATCAAATCAGGGGTGTCCATAACGGCGGGTTGAATCTCCGGATTCAGTCGCTGGGCGAATTCGCCCATATAAAACGATATGCATTCCTAATGCATTACCTGGATTAACGGAACGGGCCGTCGCACGAACGACGTGCCCGCGCTTTCGAACGTCCCGTCGCCACGGGCGGACGATGCGTGCCGTCTTCGGCACGCTCGAGCCGCGCACGGGCATCGGGTTCCGCACTGAAGTCGCCATCGCAATCGCAGCTGAAGTCTTCAACAAAAGTAAGTAGTCCCTATTCAAACCAAACGCTACAAAACGGAGCAGAAGACCATGAAGAGGAAGCAGATTTCGGCGCTTGCCACCGCCATGTTCACGGGTGCAGGTGTCCTGATCTCGGGTGCCGCGCATGCGGACAATTTCGTCGATCGCGGCAACCCGGACAACGCGCTGAGCGGTCAGTGCATCGACGGCACGAACCCGTTGTGTGTCGCGACCAAGAGCGGGAGTTACGTGGCCGTGAGCACGGCAAACGTCAAGATGGGCACGAATGCCAAGGCCGGCACCAGCGGGATCGCGATCGGCGACCAGTCGAATGCAAGCAGCAATGGCGGCACGAGCAGCGGCGGCGCGATCGCGGTCGGCGTCGGTGCGCAGGCGCTGGCGAACTCGGCCACGGCCATCGGCACGGTAGCCGTCGCGCAAGGCAACACGGCGCTCGCCATCGGCCGCCAGTCGGCCGCGGTCGGCGATTTCTCGATGGCGCTCGGCAACGTCGCCGATGCGCACGGCACGAGCTCGATCGCGCTGGGCCACTCGGCGCTCGCCAGCGGCGATCGCTCGGTGGCGATCGGCGGCGCCAACCCGACGTCGAGCGACGGCGTGTCGGCCGGCGCGTCGTATGACGCGGCCACCCAGACGCGCGCCGGCGGCACGCAATCCGTCGCGATCGGCGCAGGTGCGCAGACGAACGACAATAACCAGGTGGCGATCGGTTCCGGCAGCGTCGGTGCGAACAATGGCGGCACGCCGGTGTTCGGCGGCACGGCCGCGCCGGTTGGCGGCGCGGTGTCGTTCGGCGCGATCGGCAACGAGCGCCAGCTCAAGAACGTCGCGGCCGGCGCGGCCGATACGGACGCCGTCAACGTCCAGCAATTGAAGAACGTGAACGGCACGCTCAGCACGAGCATCGCCACGGTCGACGCGCGCGTGACGTCGGTCGGCAATTCGCTGTCGACCACGATCTCGAACGTCGACCAGCGCGTGACCAACGTGGGCAACAGCCTCAGCACCAGCATCGTGACCGCAACGAAGAACGTCGTGAAATACACCGACGATTCGCATGCGGCGATCGCGCTCGACGGCGCCAACGGCACGACGATCAACGGCGTCGCGGCCGGCGTCGCCGACACCGATGCGGTCAACGTCGGCCAGTTGAAGGGCAGCGTCGCGCCGCTGCAGACGTCCATTTCGACGGCGGCGTCGAACATCACGAACCTGCAGGCCAGCGTCACCGGCATCAACACGTCGCTGAGCACGGCGACGACGAACATCAGCAACCTGCAGGCAGCCGACACACGCAACGTTAAGTACGACGGCCAAAGCGGCTTCGACTCGGTGACGTTCGCCGGTACGAACGGCACGACGCTGCACAACGTCGCGGCCGGTGTCGCGAATACCGATGCGGTGAACGTCGGGCAACTGAACGGCGGCCTGTCGTCGCTCAGCACGAGCGTGACGAACAACCTCAGCACGACGCTCGGCAACCTGAGCACGTCGGTCACGAACCAGATCGGCAATGCGACGAAGAACGCCGTGCAGTACGACGATGACGCGCACGGCGGCGTGACGCTCGGCGGCAAGGGCGCGCAGTCGCCGGTGGGCCTGCACAACGTGGCGGACGGCATTGCCGCGAGCGACGCGGTGAACGTCGGCCAGCTCGGCAAGGCGACCGACACGCTGAACCAGTCGATCACGAATGTCGGCAACAACGTGACGACGCTCGGCAACCAGGTGACGACGAATACGGGCAACATCGCCGCGCTTCAGCAGGACGCACTCCAGTGGAACGCGACCCTGGGCACCTACGACGCGAGCCATGGCGGCAACGGACCGCAACGCATCGGCAACGTCGCGGCCGGCAAGAACGGCACGGATGCCGTCAACGTCGACCAGTTGAACGCGGCGATTCAGGACGGCACGAGCCAGCTCGACGCGCTTGCGGTGAAGTACGACGACGCGAGCAAGAAGCAGGTTTCGCTCGGCGCAGGCAACGGCGGGAGTGCGGTGCGACTGACCAATATCGCGGCAGGCAACGTCGCGGCCGCCAGCACGGACGCGGTGAACGGCGCGCAACTGCGCCGCGCGACCGACGGCACGGCAGCCGCGCTGGGCGGTGGTGCAACGGCGAATCCGGACGGTTCGATCAGCGCGCCGGCCTATAAAGTCGGCGGCGGTTCGTTCAACAACGTCGGCGACGCGCTCACGAACCTCGACGGCCGCGTCGGCAGCAACACGACTACGCTCGAGAATCACGAAACGCGCATCGGCAACGCCGAAACGAACATCGCCGGCAACACGGCCGCGATCGCCGGGCTGCAACAGGACGCGCTCCAGTTCGACCCGAAGGCCGGCGCCTACAACGCGGCGCGCGGCGGCGCACCGACGAAGCTGACGAACGTGGCCGACGGCAACATCGCCGCGGGCAGCACGGACGCGGTGAACGGCGGCCAGTTGTCGGGCGTGAAGTCGTCGCTCGAACAGCAGATCACGCAGGTGTCCAACCAGGCGGGCGAGGCCGTGAAGAACGTCGTCAAGTACGACGTCGACACGAACGGCAACCGGCTGAATTCGGTATCGCTGATCGGCGGCGACACGAATGCGGCCGTCGTGCTGAAGAACGTCGCCGCGGGCACCGACGATACGGACGCGGTGAACGTGAAGCAGCTGAAGGGTGTGCAGTCGAGTCTCAACCAGCTCGGCGCGCTCGCGGTGCAGTACGACGACAGCTCGAAGAGTTCGATCACGCTCGGCGGTGCCGGCGGCACACGCATCACCAACGTGCAGGCCGGGACGCTCAGCGCAACCAGCACGGACGCGGTGAACGGCTCGCAGCTCCACGCGACCAACCAGCAGGTTGCGAAGAACACGACCGACATCACGAACCTGCAGGGTAACGTGACCAACATCGCGAACGGCAAGGCCGGCCTCGTGCAGCAGCAGGATCCGAACGGCGCGATCACGGTCGGGAAGGACAGCGGCGGCACCAGCGTGAACTTCTCCGGCACGTCGGGCGACCGCGTGCTGACCGGCGTCGCGGCGGGCGTGAACAACAACGACGCGGTCAACATGGGCCAGTTCAACAATGCGCTGAAGAACGTCGCGGCCAATGACCAGATCCGTGCGGCGGTGACCGATGCGAACACGTCGTGGATCGCGCGTGCCGATGCGGGTTCGATCGGGTCGACGGCAACCGCGACCGGCAAGAACGCGGTGGCGGTCGGCCAGGGCTCCGTCGCCGATCGCGACAATTCGTTCTCGGTCGGCGCGAAGGGCAGCGAGCGCCAGGTCACGAACGTCGCGGCCGGCACCGCGCCCACCGACGCGGTGAACGTGCAGCAACTGAATGACAACCTGTCGGCCGCGTCGAATCAGGCGAAGGGCTACACCGACCAGCGCATCGGCCAGGTGTACAACTCGTTCAACGACCTGAAGAAGGACATGTACGGCGGCGTGGCATCGGCGATGGCCGTGGCCGGCCTGCCGCAACCGACGGGCGCGGGCCGCTCGATGGTCTCGGCGGCGACGTCGAACTATCACGGCCAGCAGGGTTTCGCCGCCGGCTACTCGTACGTGACGGAAAGCAACCGCTGGGTCGTCAAGGCGTCGGTGACGGGCAATGCGCGTTCGGACTTCGGCGCGGTGGTGGGCGCGGGTTACCAGTTCTGACGTTGTCCGCGCAGCAATGATCGACTGGTGGTGCCGGGCAGTGGTCGTGATGTCCGGCACCGGCGGGAAATCCGTGGCCCGGGGTGAGTTCGTCACCCTCGGGCCATCGACGCTTGACGCGTCACGCAGCGCGACCTGGATGCGCCACGCGCGCTCGGTAGTCCTTGCCGCTTGCCTTGCGCCCGGGGTTCACGCGGCAAACAAGCGAAACGAGGGTGTTCCGGCCGGTCCCGGCCAAATGCGAATAGCGCGATCCGCGGCGATCACAACCACGCCCCGGCCCACGGTTTCATGCGGGTTCGCGGGCGGTCCGGACGTGCGGCCAATGCGAGTTGTCGAACGTGAGCGCCGGCTCGTATTCTGAATGCGTCGGGCGGAACGGCATGGGGCCTCCGCCGATCCACGCATCACAGGGACTCGCAATGACTGCCATTACGCAAACCATGAAGCTCAACCACCTGAGCTTCCCGTCGGCCGACACACGGGCGACGGCCCGCTTCTTCGAGCGGCACCTCGGCTTCACGATCGCGGGAAGCTGGGAACAATCCTGGATCCTCAAGCGCCCGGGCTTCGACGTGGTGATCGATCACGTCAGCGACGATATGCCGGCATGGCCGGCGAATTTCCACGTCGGGTTCGAACTGCCGAGCCTCGATGAGGTTCGCACGTTGTTCGAGCGCTTCAGGGAAGAGGGCGTCGAGATGGTGACGGACGTCTTCAACAACGGGCGCGGTTCGCGTTTCTTCTGCCGCGCACCGGGCGGCGTGATGTTCGAACTGAACACGCGCGCGGATGCCGCGCCGGAATATCGAGGCACGTTCGACGACTGATCCAGGTACGCGTCGCACCGCGCTCAACCGCCGGCGCGGGCCAGCCTGTCGATGACCGCGCGGGTGTGCGACGGCCGGGTGATTTCCGTCCAGTGCAGATGCGCGAAGGTCGGGTCGTCCCGCAGGGCGGCGAACTTGATGCGATTCCTGGCGAACGTGGTGTACGACCACAGCAGCACCGACTCCCGCGAGAACGCCATCCGCAGCGATTCGCGGTTGCCGTGCGAAAGCTCGGTGCGCATGAGCCCGCGGCTCAACGTGCGCCAGAGCACCCGGGAGAATACCGTCCGGCGTCCGAAGTTGAGCCAGACCACGTGCGTGGCGCTCGACCAGAGCACGTCGCGCACGGCGCTGTAGTTGCCGTCGGCGACCCAGCGGTCGCCGGCCGTCGCGGCCAGCACGGCGCTCTCGAACTGCGCCGGCGGCACGGCTGTCCAGTCGGGGCCCCAGTAGAGGCGATCCAGCTCGATGTAAGGGCAGCCGGCTGCTGCCGCCAGCGCGCTGGAGAAAGTGGATTTCCCCGCTCCGCTGGTTCCAACGACGACGACGCGCATGGGTTTGGCCGCGGTTGAATTTTGAAGCCGCGTATTGTGCCTCATGCCCCGACATGGCGCTGCCTCCTCGATCGGTTCGACGCCGCCGGCACACCGTTCCCCGATGGTTGCCCGTGCAACGGTCACGGTTTCCGAACAGCATGGCAACCGCCGTCAGCGATGCGCACGAACGCGCCGCCGAAGCGAACGATTCGTAGAAAGCATTATCTCGTGCGTCGCTCGGCAGCCTTTAACTACGAATTCAAAGGCATCGCCGTCTAAATAGAGAATCGAAGGGCTATTAAGCGTTTCATTGGCTCGCCGGCAATGGTAACAATCCCAATAAATATTTAATAAAGCAAGTAGTGTCCGGCGCTTTACCCCGGCTTTACGTCATCCGTCCTGCCCGACCCGCGCCACGTACGGCCTTTCCCAGGCAGCACCGGCCTCTCCGGCACATTCCCCCCGACGCAACCTTGTCGATCCCGCTATCGCAGCCGACGAGACCATTTCAAATTTCTCACCAAACCATGACTCGATTAACGACGATGACAGTAAAAAATAAACTGTCGGAAAATATCTTGTAATTATAAAAATGACCCTCTAGCATCCCTCTGCGGTTCGTGACATGTCTTACATCAAAGTCTGTACTTGATGCATTCCTCGAACATCACCCACTTATAAGCCGGGGGATTACATGAAGAAACTGTCTCGTCTGCTGTCCATCTCCGCGATTACCGTCGCGAGTCTCAGTGCTTTTGCCCAGGCCGGCGACCCGTCGGCTACGGTCGACAAGGCACTGCAACTGATCCAGCAGAACCCGTCCGCCTTCAGCCTCGCAGCCGGCGGCGCGGCACGTACGTTGAAGTTCGCAGGGCCGCAGGCGAGCGCGCCGGCGGATGGCGATCAGTTCCAGGTGCGCGACGTGATCGTCGACCCCGACGGCACCGAGCACGTGCGTTTCGACCGCTTCTACGCGGGCCTGCCCGTGATCGGTGGCGACGTGGTCGTCCATTCGAGCAAGGGGCAGTTGAAGCAGGCGAGCGTGACCCAGCTCGCGCCGATCAATCTCGCCGGCACGATCGGCAAGGTGGGTGACCGCGCGGTCGTACGCAACGCACCCGACATCGGCGCTGCCCGGGTCAAGCGCATCGCAGCCGCGCGTTTCAACTCGGACGTGCGCCGCGTCGATGACGCGGAACTCGTCGTGTTCGCACGCGACGTCACGCCGACGCTGGCCTACGCGGTGCGCGTCTACGGCAAGGCGACCGACGTGCATGGCGACGCGGTGCTGTACTACGTCGATGCGCGCACCGGCACCGTGCTCGACGCGCAGGACCTGATCAAGACGGCCGCCGCGACCGGCACCGGCCGCTCGCTGTACTACGGCAACCTGACGCTCACCACCGACCAGACGGGCACGAACGCATATCGGATGCTCGATCCGAGCCGCGGCTCCGGCTCGGTCTACGACGGCCGCGGGCTGACCTCGGACGACGTCGAGCAGGCGACCGACCTGCCGATCTTCACGAGCAGCACGAACGTGTGGGGCAACAATACGACCACCGACCGTCAGACAGTCGCCGCCGACATCGACTATGGTCTCGCGCTGACTTGGGACTACTACAAGACGACGCACAACCGCAACGGCATCTTCAATGACGGCCGCGGCGTGAAGAGCTACGCGCACGTCGTATTCAACACGGGCAGCGGCACGACCGGCGCGAATGCGGCATGGCTGGATTCGCACGTGATGGTGTACGGAGACGGCCAGCCCGGCACCAGCCTGCCGAAACCGGTCGTGTCGGTGGACGTCGCCGGACACGAGATGAGTCACGGCGTGACCGAGGCCACGGCCAACCTGAACTACTCGGGCGACGCGGGCGGCCTGAACGAGTCGACGTCCGACATCTTCGGCACGCTCGTGAAGTACTACGCCAACAACCCGAACGATCCCGGCAACTACGTGATCGGGGCGCGCGTGGTGAGCGGCGGCCTGCGCAAGATGTACAAGCAGGATCTCGACGGCCGGTCGTTCAGCTGCTACCCGTCCGGCGGATTCTCGTGGTCGAATCCGCGCCACGATCCGCATTTCACGTCGGGCGTCGGCAACCGCCTGTTCTACCTGCTCGCGGAAGGCCCGACGGTGCCGTCGACCGATACCGGCCTGACGAAGGCGCAGCTGGTCTGCAACGGCGACACGACCTTCAGCGGCGTGGGTCGCGAGAAGGCCGGGAAGATCTGGTACCGGACGCTGACCGTGTACCTGAACGCCAACTCGAGCTACCCGAACGCGCGTCGTGCGTCGATCCAGGCGGCGAACGACCTGTATGGCACGAACTCGGCCGAAAGCGCCGCGGTCGCGCGCGCGTGGAGTGCGGTCGGGGTGAATTGATGGCGGTTGTGTGAATGCGTTGAACGCCCGGCGCGCGCGTGGTGGACCCTTCGCCTCGAAGAAGGGCGAACCGGTCGAAGCCACGCGATGCCCGGGCGAATAGTGGCCAGCCGTTGATCGACCGCCTGCGATTGCAGGCGGTCGATTTTCAGCATCCGGTTTTCATTCCACCCGCCGCCTGTCTCGCGGATCTCGTCGCGACGCGTCACCCGTCGCGCCGTTCGTCGGAACGCCCGCGTTCCGTCCTGTCGATCACCGGTTCGCCGGCGTGCCGTTTGAGCGCGATATTCTCGGGCGCCGTCGCAGCCCGAACCACCGCTACCCACCCCGCCTCGTTCCGGCACTTTTTTCCAAAAAAATATCTGCCGGCAATCGTTTGCGCGCGGCCGCGCGGCGTTCAGTTTATTCATCACATGCCGATATCTGGTGGGCGCGCCTGATCGAAGCGGCATGGCTCCCGCCGCGTCGATCGGGCATGGCATCGGCCCATGCGACGGATAGGGGAAGAAAGGTTTTGGTGACAGTTTTCGGGTGCATCGTTCATCGGCACAACCACTGGCTGGTGTTGCTTGCCGCACTGCTGTGCGCAGGCGGCTCGTGGGTCACCGCGCGCCTGTTCCAGCGCACGGTGAACACCGTCGGCACGCAGCGGCTCGGCTGGCAGGTGCTGACGGCCATTTCGGCCGGCGTGGCGATCTGGTGCACGCACTTCATCGCGATGCTCGGCTTCGAAGCCGGCGCGCCCGTGCACTTCGACCTGCCGCTCACGCTCGTGTCGCTGCTCATCGCGGTCGTGGGCAGCACGATCGGCTTCGCGCTGACGACCTGCCGCATCGTCAAGGTCGCGCCCGCGCTCGGCGGCGCGATCGTCGGCGTGGCGATCGTGCTGATGCACTACACCGGCATGCTCGCGTGGCGCGTCGAGGGGATCGTGTCGTGGGACGTCGGCTACCTGATCGCGTCGGTGGTCCTGGCGATGACGCTCGCCGCGCTTGCGCTGCACCTCGCGATGCGGCCGTCGCCGCACGCCGTCAACCAGATGGCCGGCGTGCTGTCGCTCGCGATCCTCGCGCTGCATTTCACCGGGATGTCCGCGCTGCGCATCACGCCGCTGATGCTCGACGGCAACTGGACCGACATGAGCGAGCTGCGTCCGCTCGCGCTGGCGGTCGCGGGCACGTCGCTCGTGATCGTCTGCACGGGGCTCGTGAGCTACGTGATCGACAGCAACGTGCGGGCCGAATCGCTCGAACACCTGCGCCGGCTGGCGCTGAGCGACATGCTGACCGGCCTGCCCAACCGGGCCAGCTTCAACGAGCGGCTCGACCTCGAAATCGCGCTGGCGCAGGAACAACGCACGAAGCTCGCGCTGATCGGCATCGACCTGAACCGCTTCAAGGAAATCAACGACCTGCGTGGCCACCACGCCGGCGACGAGGTGCTGCGCATCCTCGCGCGCCGCATGGCGAACCTGCTGCGCGAAGGCGAATTCGTCGCCCGCATCGGCGGCGACGAATTCGCGGCGCTCTGCCGGATGGACGACGACACACGCCTGATGGATCTGCTCGAACGGCTCGAGCCGGCGCTCTACAAGCCGGTCAGGCTGGACGACTACGAGGTCGTGCCGGGCGCGAGCTTCGGCGTTGCCATCTACCCGGACGACGCCGCCACCAAGGCCATCCTCATCAACAACGCGGACCTCGCGATGTACCGCGCGAAGGGCAGCATCGCGCAATCGATCTGCTTCTACGAGCCGGCGATGGACCTGATCGTCCGCGCGCGCCGCAGCCTCGCGGCCGACCTGCGCCGTGCGGTGGCCGACAACCAGCTGAGCATCCACTACCAGGTGCAGACGTCGCTCGCGACCGGCGAGATCCGCGGCTACGAGGCGCTGCTGCGCTGGCAGCATGCGACGCTCGGCACGATTCCGCCCGCCGAGTTCATTCCGCTCGCCGAGGAAAACGGCGTGATCCTGGACATCGGCGCATGGGTGCTGCGCGAGGCCTGCGCGCGGGCGGCCACGTGGGAGCCGCCCTATGCGGTCGCGGTGAACGTATCGGCCGTGCAGTTCATGCACGCGGACCTGACGGCGCTCGTGGCGGACGTGCTCGAAGCCACCCGCCTGCCGGCGTCGCGCCTGCAGCTGGAGCTGACCGAATCGACGATCTTCGCCGGCCGCGAGCGTGCGCTCGACACGTTGCGGCAGATCAAGGCGCTGGGCGTGAGCATCGCGCTCGACGATTTCGGTACCGGCTATTCGTCGCTCGACACGCTGCGCTCGTTCCCGTTCGACCGCATCAAGCTCGACCAGTCGTTCGTCGCCGACGCGGAAGCGAAACCGCAGGATCGCGCGATCATCCGCGCCGTGCTCGCGCTCGGCAAGAGCCTGGGCATTCCGATCCTGGCCGAAGGCATCGAGACGCGCGACCAGCTGGCGCTGCTGGCCGACGAAGGCTGCGACGAAGCACAGGGCTTCCTGCTCGGCCGGCCGGCCCCCCTCAACGAGATCGTCGGCAGCGGGCAGATTGCGCTGACCGGCGCCAACCGCGTCCGCACGGCGGCTCCTGCGTCCGAATCGGCCGTCGCGGCCGGTCTCGACCCGGACCCGCGCGGGTAACCCTCGACGCCGGACACGGCCGCCCGCGCCCGGGTTGCCGCCGGCAGGCTCACATGAAAATCCTCTACGCACGGATGGCAAGACTGGCAAGCCTCGCGGCGCCGGACCGGAACCCGGACCTGCTCGCGGCGCAATACCGGGTATTCGCCGGCCAGATCCCGGTGTCGTACCTGATCCTCATCTCGAGCACCTGGAGCCTCGCCGTCACGCACCTCGGCAGCACGCCGTGGTGGCTGTCGGTCGCGATGCCGGCCGCGATGACGCTCGCGGCGCTCGCGCGGCTGCTGCACTGGCACCGCACCCGGCTGCTGGCGCCGACGCCCGACACCGTGATGCGCGCGCTCACGGTCACGAACTGGCTGGTGATCCCGGTCGCCGTGACGTTCACCACCTGGGCGCTGCTGCTGTTCCCGTACGGCGATGCGTGGCAAAAGGCCCAGGTGGCGTTCTACATGGCGATCACGATGATCGGGTGCGTCTTCAGCCTGATGTACCTGCGGACGGCCGCGCTGAGCGTGGCCTTGATCGTCAACGTCGCGTTCATCGTGTTCTTCATCTCGACCGGCCAGCCGACACTCGTCGCCACGGCGGTCAACATGGCCTTCGTGTCGGCGTCGCTGATCGCCGTCATCTCCGTCAACTACCGGAGCGTCCTGCGCACCGTCGACGCGCAG
Source organism: Burkholderia sp. Se-20373 (assembly GCF_017104705.1). NCBI lineage: Bacteria > Pseudomonadati > Pseudomonadota > Betaproteobacteria > Burkholderiales > Burkholderiaceae > Burkholderia > Burkholderia sp. Se-20373. Next base: position 35,064 of record NZ_JAAGPH010000029.1, read on the forward strand.
GACGAATCGCGTCTGCGCGAGCAGGCGCAGACGCGGCTGATGCGGATGATCGACGACATGCCGGTGGCCGTGATGACGGTCGACCCGGAGACGTTCCGCATCAACTACCTGAACGCGACGTCGCGCAACCTGCTGCGCTCGATCGAGCACCTGCTGCCGATCCGCGCGGACGACGCGCTCGGCGCGTCGATCGACTTCTTCCACCCGCACCCGCAGCACCAGCGCCGCCTGCTCGCCGATCCGGCGAACCTGCCGCATCGGGCCCGCATTCCGCTCGGGCCGGAAGTGCTCGACATCCAGGTCTCGGCCGTGCGCGACGCCCAGGGGCGCTACATCGGCCCGATGCTGTCGTGGTCGATCGTCACGCAGCAGGCTGAGGCGGAGGCGCGCATTCACCAGCTCGCGCATCACGATTCGCTCACCGGCCTGCCGAACCGCGCGACCTTCCTGGCCGAATTCGACGCGAGCCTGCGCCGCTCGGACAAGCTGCTCGCGCTGCTCTTCATCGACCTCGACGGTTTCAAGCTGATCAACGACGCGTGCGGGCATTCGGCGGGCGACGCGGTGCTGCGCCAGGTCGCGGAGCGCCTGCGCGGGCAGTGCCCCGAGCCGGGGATGATGCTGGGGCGCATCGGCGGCGACGAATTCGCGGTGCTGCTGCGCGACACCGACGCGGACCGCGCGATGGGCGCGGCCGCGCGGCTCGTCGACACGCTCGTCGCGCCCTATGCGCCGTCGCCCGACCGGCCGTTCCGCATCGGCGCATCGATCGGCTGCGTGCTGGCGCCGCATCACGGCAACGACGCCGGCGCGCTGCTGTCCCGCGCGGACATGGCGCTGTATGCGGCCAAGAAAGCCGGGAAGGGCACCTACCGGATGTTTTCGCCGGACATGGAAACGAGCGCGCAGGAGCGGGTTGCGCTCGAATCGAAGCTGCGCGTTGCGCTGGACGAGAACCAGGGGCTGTACGTGTTCTACCAGCCGATCGTCGATGTCCTCACCCGCCAGATCACGGCGCGCGAGGCGCTGCTGCGCTGGCATCATCCGCGCGCCGGCTGGATTTCGCCGGGCTGCTTCATTCCGGTGGCCGAACGCGGCGGCCTGATCGACCGGCTCGGCCGCTTCGTGCTCGAGCAAGCGTGCCGGGAGGCGGCGCGCTGGCCCGACGGTGCGCGCGTGGCCGTCAACGTGTCGGCGGGGCAGCTCGGCCACGGCACGATCGCGCCGATCTTCGCGGCGGCGCTGGCCGGCGCGGGCCTCGCGCCCGACCGGCTGGAAATCGAGGTGACGGAAACCGCGCTGCTGCACGACGAGGGCAAGGCCATCGCGGACCTGCGCGCACTGCGTTCGATGGGCGTGCGCGTCGCCCTCGACGACTTCGGCACCGGCTTCTCGTCGCTCGCGCATCTGCGCGCGTTCCCGTTCGACAAGATCAAGATCGACGGCAGCTTCGTGCGCGATGCGGTCACGCGCCCGGACTGCGCGGCCGTCGTGCGCACGGTGGCCGATCTCGGCAAGCGTCTCGGCGTGACGACCGTCGCGGAGGGCGTCGAGACGGAGGAGCAGCTGGCGTGCATCACGGATGCCGGCTGCCGCGAGGTGCAGGGCTTCCTGATCGGCAAGCCCGCGCCGGGCGAGCAGGATGCGCCGGCCATCCGCTGGATCGAGCGGGCCGCGCTGGCGGCGCAGGCCACGGCCAGGCAGGCGTGAGCGGTGGCGGAACGGCCAGGCGAATCGAGACGCAGCGGACGACGGCCTCGGGCATCGTGATTCCCGATTCGGCCGCGGAAAAGCCCGAGCAGGGTGAAGTCGTCGCGGTCGGCAGTGGCCGGCTGCAGGCTGCCCGCCAATCATGCGGCGCGCCTTTTTGCCGATGATCGACATGAAACTCGAACTTTGCATTGACTCGAAACCGCTCGACATCGAGCTGGACGACGTCGTGGCAGGACTGCTGGCCGTTCGGCTCGACTTGCCGGCAAACGCCGATCACCGGGACGCCATCACCCGTTATCTCAACGAGAAGGGGGCGCCCTGGAGCCTCGACGCGGACCACATGCGCCGACGGATTCTTCGCCGACTGATCCTCGATATCGCCGATCCGGCACTCGTGATTCGCTATCTGATGGATGAAGACTGAATCGGCCAGGCCGGTTCCAGCCGCCACGCGGCGTATGACGCGCGCTGGCATCCATCAGTTGTCCTCCCGATCCTGATTTGGCCGGGTGGATGCCAGGCAACCGCAGCTCGCTCGCCGGTTCGCCGCAAGGATTCCCGCCGGGGTGCCCGGTCTGGGCTACGTCAGCCGATATCGATCGTGCGACTGGTGGACCTGGTCGGCTCCGATTTCGGGACGGTCAACGTGAGAACACCGTTGTCGAACTTTGCCAAGCTGTGCTCAGGGTCGGCATCGTCCGGCATCGGGATCGTGCGCACGAAGCGTCCATGGGCGCGCTCCAGCCGGTAGCAGCCGTTTTCTTCGCTGCGCACGTCCTGCCTTTTCTCTCCGCGCAGCACGATCGCCCCGTCCTCGACGCTCACCTTCAGATCTTCGCGCTCCATTCCGGGCAGTTCGGCGGTCACGCGCAGCACCGGGCCTTCATCGACGACGTCGATGCGCGGCTGGAAGCGCGACGAACTGAAGTCGCCGAACCACCGTTCGAGCGCGCCGTGGCCGGCGAACGGGTCATGAAGGAATTCCTCCATGGCGCGCCATGGTTCTCGTGAAAACAGCCGCGAAATGTCGGGCCACGACGCCCGCCCCGGCTCGCCTGTCGGCGGACTGTCCGGGCCTTCCGCGTCGGACTTGCGGGTAGCCCCGCGAAGGAACTTGAAGGGGTTCCACTTTTTCGGATCGGCATTCATGGCGTCCTCCGGTTGATCTCCAGTCGGTTTCGAGCCTGGCGTCGCCGTCCGGTGCGGACACGCGCCGTGATTCGTGTCACGGGATCGCGTGTCCTCACCCATGCGCCTGCGTCGACTCAGGCAGCGAAGCGTCGCTGATCCTGTTCTGCGTCGACGCAGGGGCGCGTGCTGCGCCGTGGCTCATGACGCGTCAGCGGGTCTTGATTTCGATGCGTCGTGGACGTGCTTCGTCGCGGCGCGGGATGGTCAGCTTCAGCACCCCGTCCTGAAGGCTCGCCTCGATCCTGGACGAGTCGAGATCCGCCGACAGCGTAAACGTGCGGGCGAAATGCGGCTCCCGAACCTCGGCATGCTGGAGCCGCAGATTGGCCGGCGTCGGCACCATGGCCTCGGCTTCGATCAGGAGGCTGCTGTCGTGAACCTTCACGTCCAGCTTGTCCTTCGTCACGCCGGGCAAATCGGCCCACAGTGTGACGCCTTGACTGTCCTCGTAGACGTCGACGGCCGGCACGAGTGTCATGCGGCGCACGGGCTGTCCGGTTTCGCGACGCGCCACGGTAGACGAGTCGCGTTCTGCCAATTGGGTCGTGTCGTTCATGATCGGCTCCTTCTCTTACTGGATAGCGATGGCGCGCGGCCGGGACGATTCGCGCTTGCCAATCCTGATGGATAGACATCCGTTTTCGTAGTGCGCCTGGACCTTGTCGGGATCGGCGGCCTCGGGCAGCTCGATGACCCGCCGGAACGTTCCGGCAAAGCGCTCTTGCGCATAGGTGCGCCGCTCCCCCCCGGCGTCGGGTTGTGCCGGTTTGCGTTCGCCGCCAATGGTCAGCAGCCCCTTGTCGATCGACACGTCGAGCGCGGCGGGGTCGACGCCGGGCGCGAACGCGACGATCTCGATGGAATCGTCTGTCGCACCGATATTGATCTGAGGGAACGTGCCGAAACGGCTCGCGCGAATGCTGGACGGGAAACCGCCGAAGCGTTGCGCGATCTGTTGCTGCAGGCGGTCGAACTCGCTGAAGAGGTCGGTTCCGAAATAGAGATCGCTCATGATCTTATCCTCCTGGCTTGTCGCAGCATGGAGGCGAACGGGCCTACGCGCTCCAGTTCGCCTGCCGGACTGCATGGCAAACAAATCGAAACACGCAGCACGCGGAATGAAGCGACCCGCGTCTGCCTGAGCGAAACTTAAGATAGGAAGTCTGCGGAGAATTTCAAGGGGGAAACGTCATTTTTTGCCCTTGAAATTGTTGCGCGGGACCCTATCATCGCGGCGAATCGGTACTGCGTTGCGGAGGACACCATGGAATTCGACACGGACTGGATCACGCTCGGCAGACACCGTATTCGGCTGCGTTCGACGAGGGGGTTTCCGACCGAGTCGATGCGCACCGTGGCGGAGGTCGTCCGGCTTGCGATCGACAACAACATGAGTGCGCGGGCGCGACTCGTCGAGGTCGTCTGCCGGCAGGAAAAGACTTACGACGTCGTCGTTGGCACCACCATGGCGGAGGACAAGTCTTGTGCGCCGCAACTCGAAGCGGCCGTCGCGGTGGTGCTGGGCCTGTTGCCCGACCAGATCAACATCACGGTCACGCCCGTCACGCAAAAGGAGGTCGATCTGCACTTCGGCGTGTATGAGCGGATGCTGTCGGAGAAGCTGGGTACGACGTCGCCGATCCAATGATCGGCCGGGGCGGCACGGGGCGGCGCACCGATAGCGCGTATCGGATGGCGACCGCAAGGGACGGGTACGTGAATTGCTGAGGCCGAATCGGGAGGCCGCCATCATGAACGACCCTGAACCGCTCGAATTCGATAAAACCGCGCATAAGCCCACCGGTCCGAACTGGGTACGTCGGCTTGGCCCCGGCTTGATTACCGGCGCGGCCGACGACGATCCGTCGGGCATTGGTACGTATTCGCAAGCCGGCGCGCAGTTCGGATTCGAATTGCTGTGGACGCTCCTCCTGACCTACCCGCTCATGACGGCCATCCAACTGGTGAGCGCGCGGATCGGGCGAGTGACCGGCAAGGGGCTGGCATCGAACATGCGGGCTCACTACCCGATGTGGCTGCTCTACAGCGCGGTCGTGCTGCTGATGATCGCCAACGTCATTAACATCGCCGCCGACCTGTCGGCGATGGGCGCCGCGGCCGGCTTGCTGCTCCCCGGGCCGCACCAGCTCTACGTGGTCGGGCTGGGTGGCCTGTCGGTCGTGCTTCAGGTGTTCGTTCCCTATGAACGGTACGCACGCCTTCTCAAGTGGACGGCGCTGATCCTGCTCGCTTATGTGGCGGTGGCGTTGATCGTCCCGATCCGGTGGAGCGAGGTGGGCCGTGCGATCGTATGGCCGCATATCGTGCTGACGCCGGACTACCTCACGACGGTCGTCGCTGTCCTCGGCACGACCATCAGCCCGTACCTGTTCTTCTGGCAGGCCTCGCAGGAAGTCGAGGAACTGCAATCCGCGCCGCGCGAGGGGCCGCTTCGCCGCGTTCCCCGCCAGGCCCCCGCGCAACTGCGCCGAATCAGTTTCGATACCTGGCTGGGGATGGGCGTATCGAATGTCATTGCCTTCTTCATCGTGCTCACCGCCGCGGCGACGCTGCATGCGCACCACATCGAGGTCAAGACGTCGGCTGACGCCGCGCGGGCCCTTGCGCCGATCGCGGGTCGCTTCGCTTATATGCTGTTCGCGCTCGGGATCGTCGGCACCGGCCTGCTGGCGCTGCCGGTGCTCGCCGGATCGACCGCCTACGCGGCCGCCGGCACATTCCGCTGGCGCAACAGCCTCGCCCTGAAGTTGACGCTCGCGCGAGAATTCTATGCGGTCATCGCACTGGCAACCGTGGGGGGCGTTGCCATCACGTTCATGCATTTCGATCCGATCCGGGCGTTGTACTGGAGCGCGGTGATCAACGGGGTAACGGCGGTCCCCATCATGGTCATCATGATGCTGATGGCTCGGAGCAAGCGGATCATGGGTGAGTTCGCCATTGCGGGACCGCTTGCTTGGGGGGGGTGGCTTGCAACCCTTGCAATGGCAATTGCAGCCGCGGGGATTTTTGTGCCGGGCTGAAGTCCGGCAGGCGGCTCGGAAGTCGCCGAAAAGATCGATTGGCTCGGCGTCCTATTCCCGCATGGCGGCCCCCGATGCGTGGCGGGTGCCGTTCGGTTTCGGTATTCGACATAGCCGATTCATTCGGCACAGGTCGTCACCTGGAACGGCAAAAGGACGAAGGGGCGCAGAGCGGTGACGCGTGACCTTGGCGACCGCCGGGCAAACTGAACTCGACGCGCTGCTGCTTGTCCATCACGAGTGGCTTGCGTCCATCGCTACCTTGAGGCGATGGAGCGGGCGGCCCGGGCACCGGCCGCTGCGGTGCAGGCGGCAAGCCATGCGATCGCGGGGGATTCGCCCCGCGCGCCGCGTCATCGCAGCGACATCTTTCTCGCGTAAATCTATGGCATTTCGCCAGTCGGCGAAGTACCGTTTTTCTCAAGGAATACCGACCATGGCGGCAAAACGCCTTCGCATCAACATGATTACTCGTCGCCAGTCGACGTTCGATGGCCGGCATCTCGACACCGAGGCGGCACGCCGCTTCGACGCGCATACGCAGGACGCGACGCCTGCTCATCTGAAAGGCACGCAGGGCGCCGAGGCCGAATGGCTGCCGCGCGTGAAGGTCAGCGAACGATAATCCGGTGACGCCGGACGAGCCGCCGCGCGATTGCGGCGATCGCGCCGTCCGGCGGCTTTTTCAATGTCAAACCGGCTCATGGCCGGCACGGCGAGGTTGGCGATAAACAAGCCCGCCGGCCAGCCGGACCGCGGCCGTGACGCAACGAAACCGCGACGCGCATCGGTGCGTGCCCACTCCATCTTTATGCGTCTTTCAACCAGGGCATTTCCACGGGTGACACGACCAGTTGCCGGAATTCGCGTTTCAGATCGAAGATGAACCCGACCAGGATCATGGAGTCGGCGTAAGGGATCGGAAAGACATGCGGATTTTCCGGCGTGCGCAGCGGGCGCTCGGGGCTGTCGACCGTCGCCGCGGCGTTCTCGCGAACGCTTTCCAGTTCGTCGGCCATGGCCGGGCCACTGATTTGCAGCACACGGCTACGCAGGTCACTGAAGGGCTCGATGCGCGCAGCGTCTTCGTGGTATTCGGGCACTTCGTAAACGAACCAGGACATTTTCGTCTCCTGTGAGAAGGGGCGCTATTCTAACGCCGCGCGAGGATGCACCGAGCGTCGCGCGGCGGAATTCCTGGACGGGTTTATGTCGTCAGCCCGAGCCGAGTGCCCCACTCGAGATCTTGATCCTATTCTCGTTGTACCTGCGTGACATCGAGCCTCCTGTTCACGAGCCCGGTTTATCCCTCTTGCCTGACCGCGGTAGACATGTACTGTTCGCGGACTGCCAGCCCGCCGTATGGCAGGTGGGATGCGGTGACCGTCGCTACGTAATCCGAATAGGCGTAGCTCACCCGTGCAACCGCCACGGGTTTGCCTATCAGCGATTCCAGCGTCGTATCTCCCGACACGGATGTGGGTGCGCCGAGCACATCGTGCAGATTCCGCACGGCGATCTGCCAGCTCCGTCGCGTTTCATCTGCGGACATGTCGCGACGGTACACATTGATGGCCATCAACGTGCGATCAGGCGCGAAACTGAACCATATTTCGCTCACGGGTGGGCCATTCGAGCCGAGCGATTCGGCAGGCACGCCTCGACAGCGCAGGTAGCGCAAGCCTCGGGTCAATTCGACGCACTGCGCGTTGTATCGCGACATTCTTTCCGACACTTCCGCCTCCGTACTGCGATCGAGCTGCAGGCCGAACGCAGGACGGTGGGCGGCCGCCGATACACCTTTCTCCTGCAAAATCGCCTTGTTGCGAATCGACAGCACCGTTCGGGAATCGACGGAATCCACGGGACACTTCACGCCCAGCTCGGTGAGGAGCCGTCGCCCTTGTGTCGTGTGCAACCCGCCGATCCCGGCGACACTCACGGAGAGTGCCGCAGCGACCCACGCGATCACGTGGGTGCTTCGCACCGCCGTCAGCCCGTACATGATGTTGCAACCGTCGGGGGAAGGTACACCGGGCCGCCGGGTGTGGCGCTGATGATGGTATGACGCAGGTTGAAGAGGGTGGGTACCGCACTGAACTGGAATTTTGTGCCGACCGGGATGCCGGCCGTGTTTTTCTCGGTGAGCGTGTACGTTCCATTTGTCGTCGACGTCAGTGCGGCAAAATCCTCGGCCGAGAGCTTGCTTTGCAGCGTCGCGACGAGATCCACCATGAACTGGTCGAACACGCAGCCTGGAACGCCGACGTCGTTATGGGCCGTCGTCATGTCTTGACACATCTCCGGCTGGGCGTCGATGTCTCCGGCCACCTTCACGGGGCCTGGGTAGGTGTACGGACCGCCGAGGAGCGATTCAAACTGCAGCGTGAGACAGGCTTCAAGCCGTGCCGGGGTGTCATGGGCTGCACTGCTGTGGGTCGCATTACCGGATACAGCCGCAAAATAGGGCGCTTCGACCGGGTCCGCCAACAGGCCTGCAACCGCTGCATTGACCACGCCGGCCACCACGCCGGGGGCCGCCGAATCACCGCCGAGCGCGGTCCAGATGGCCAGATTCTCCGGATGTTGGGCTGCCACGGGCGCAATGTCGTCTTCGCCTCCGCAAGCGCTGAGCGCGAACGGCGCCGCTGCGGCAACGACGATACCGATGAAAAGCTTCATGAGTTGTCTCCTCTGGATGCCATCGCGACGCCATTTCCCGAGGTGGGACACCGAGCACCTTGGCTGGATGACATACGCAGATACGGTGGAGGAGCGGGAGCGGATGCACGGGCGGGTTTGCAGTGATGGAGAAGGTAATGCGAGAATTTTCCCCATCCGAATTCGCTAAAGAACTTGTTCGACGACTCGTTTTTGGCATCGTCACTGTGAACCATTCGCATGCTTCGCATGATCGGAGATAAAGCCGGCTTGCGAGGCTCCCGACTCTATCCGGCGCGGGCGTCGTTCATGTCGACTGCGCCGATTGGCGCAGGAGAATGGTTCGTTACGCCATCCGAATGGCTGGCAATCGCCAGCGCGGCCGGCAAGATGAACGCCCAGCCGGTTGCGATGACGACGAGCGCTGCAGCCGGATCCTTGAAATGAACGGCCCCCAGCGCCGCACCGGCGCGAAAGGACGCCGGGCCCGCGAATGCGCCGACGAGCGCCGAGATGAGCGGTCGCGCTCGAAGCCAGCGCAGCACGGTATTGAGTTGAATCGCGAACAGCGCCCACAGCCCCGCGAGCCAGTACGGCGCTGTCCCTTCGAGAAAAACGCCATTCGGGTACACGAGCAGGCCGGAATGGGCAACGGCGCTGTCCCATAACCATCCGGACACCGTGACCGTAATCACGATCCGCGCCTCGGATGTGGGGCGACGCGCGAAGAGGAGATGGCCGGCTGTCGCGATCAGCGCATAGATAACACCCCACGCGGCGTGATGCGCTGCGGCCGTCATCACGCAGACCAGCCATCCTGTTTGGGTTGTCACCAGATAGACGTACACGCGAACGGCATCAGACTTCTGCGTGCTGGATGTCAGTTGATTGGGAGTGCTTCTCATGATCGTTCGCGCGGGATCGGTAACGGCATGCTCGCCATGCCGCCCGGTCGACGTTGCATCTTGGGGAAAGCGGCAGGTTGAACGTTCATGGAAGACGGCTCTCACTATCGTCGACGAGCGGATCCACCACCGCACGATTGCTGCGCAGGGAGCGATTGTCGGCATTCCGCGTTGATTCACTTGTCCATTGCGTATACGGCTCTCCATTGCGGACGGATGCACTTGCGCAGGGAAGATCGGGATGTCGTTGCGGGGGGGGGGGCGGTTGCCGTGCGATGCATGCATCCGCTTGCGCGCACGCTCCGTAAACGACAGACAAGGCGGCGGATGCGGCCGGAATCGTCGGGGATGGGGATCTTCATGAACATGAAAGCCGGACTTGTCGTCCTGTCGGTGCTGCTCGCGGCCGGTCTCCTCGCCGCGTGCAGCCCGGTGCGGCTCCTGAATGCGCTGACGCCGAGCTACACGTTCAGCCTGTTCGCCGGTATCCCGTACGGATCCGGCGAACGCCACGTGCTCGACGTCTACTTGCCCACGCGCGTCTTGCGTCACTGGCCGGCCGATGCGAGCGCGGGCGCGCCGGTGGTCGTGTTCTTTTACGGCGGAAGCTGGCAGTCGGGCGAGCGCAACGACTATCTGTTCGTGGGCGAGGCGCTCGCGTCGCGGGGCTTTGTTGCCGTCTTACCCGACTACAGGACGTATCCGGCGGCCACCTTTCCCGGTTTCATCGACGATGCGGCGCAGGCGGTGGCGTGGGCACGCGAGCACGCGGTTGCGTTCGGCGGCGATCCACGTCGCCTGTTTCTGATGGGGCACTCTGCCGGCGCACAGATTGCCGCGTTGCTCGCGACCGACGGCCGCTATCTGGCGGCACGGGAGATGCGCAAGAGCGATATCGCCGGCGTGATCGGCCTGGCAGGGGCTTACGATTTCCTGCCGCTGCGTGACGCGACGCTTGAAAGGATCTTCCCGGAGGAAGCGCGCGCCGCGAGCCAGCCCATTCGATCCATCGAGGGTACGGAGCCGCCGATGTGGCTGGCCGTCGCGGAGAACGACACCGTGGTCGAGCCCGGCAACACGACCCGCTTCGCGCGCGCGCTGCAAGACAAGGGCGATACCGTCGTGGTCATGCGTTACAGGAACGTGAGCCATGCGTCGATCGTCGGTGTGCTGGGCGCGCCGTTGCGAGGCGTGGCGCCCGTGCTCGACGATCTCTCCGCGTTCGTGGATCGCATCGCGAATGCGTCGAATGCCGGCACCACGAGCGGACCGCCGACATCGCCTGCCGCAGTGGCTCGTGCTTCGGTTTCGGCTCGGTGATCGAGGCAAGCCCCGCATTGCACGTGAAAGCGCATCGCCGCCTGTCGTCGTGGGCGGGCCGGAACGGCCGGCGGCGCGCGCCGTGCTACAGCGCCTTCAGATCCGGCGTCGTCCCGCCCAATCCCTCTTCGCGAAGAATGACGGCCAGCGCCGTTTCGAGCAATTCGGCTGCCCGATTCGCGGCGTCGCCAAGGTGGCGATGCAGCAGCGCATCGGCCGGCGATCGCGACACGCATTCGTCGCTGTATCGCTCGAACGCGCCGAGCTGCATGATCAATTCGGACAGATGACGCGGACACTCGCATTTGACGGTGGTGGACAGGCCGCTGAGCGACGCGAGCGTCGCATCGTCGAAGCGTCGCCGGGTGCGCAGCCAGAGCCCGCGATCCGCGTCATTCGCTTGGCGCGACTTGACGACGGCTTGTGCCAGTTTCGACATGATGGCGATCGGGTTGGTCTGGCCTTCCGTCGACCGGAACAGCTCGAACCCCGACAGACGCGCCAGCTCGACCGCCTCTGCCGTGCCGAACCCGTATACGACGGCCACGGCGTGCGCGTTGAGCTGTTGCGCCACGGCAGCGAGTTGCGAAACGACATCCTCATGGAGCGACGTGGTCGTCGCGATGAGGGCGTCGACTGGCGTATCCGCATCCGCGCTCGCGCCGTCGAGCGAGTCGATTCGCGCGGCGATCCGGATTCCCATTCGCTCTATCGCGGCTTCCGGGATCGACAGCGCGCCGACGACCGCGAGGCTCACGCTTGCCTCGTGAAACGCCGCGTCACGCGTATTCGTCAACGACAGCGCCTCGAGTTCCTCGTGGCTCAGGCTGGCAATCGAGCCGATCGCGTGGCCCTGATTGACGAGCGTCTTCAGCAAACGAATTCGCTGGACGTCGTCGTCCGAGTACATCCGTTGGCCGGACGGCGTTTTGGGCGGAGCAACCACCCCATAGCGCCGTTCCCAGATTCTCAGCGTGGCTGCCGGCATGCGAGCCAGGCGCGCGGCCTCGCCGCTGCGATAGCGATGGGGCGTATCGCGATCCTTGCGAGGGGGCATCGTTGCTCTCCTGAAGTTGACGTACCGTTGTCTCAGGATTGTACGCAGTTTGCGTGAAATACGAAGCAGGAAAGTGATTCAACGTGCGGATTTTCGTCCGAAAAGGTGGTTCGTGAAGCGCGAGCCGGCTAGAATGCTTCGCAGCGGTGCCGCGAAGTGGCGATGCAGGTGTCTCGACAACCCAGGCGGCGATCATCAATCGCGAAGCGTCCCATGAAGACTTTAAGGCTTGTCCTCGGCGATCAGCTGGACCCGAATCATCATTGGTTTTCCGATGTCCGGGCCGAAACGATCTACGTGCTGATGGAAGTTCGGCAGGAAACCGACTACACGCTCCATCACGCCCAGAAGCTGATTGCCATCTTTGCGGCGATGCGCCGCTTCGCGACGCTGTTGCGCGATGCGGGCCATCGCGTGCACTACATCGAGATCGACGACCCGCTCAATCGTCAGGCCATTCCCGCCAACCTGGACAGTGTCGCCGAGCTTCACGGCGCAGCGTGCATCGAGTATCTGCTGCCGGACGAATGGCGTGTCGACCAGCAACTGAGCGCCTATGCGGCAGCGGCGAGCGTGCCGGTTCGCGCGGTCGATACCGGCCATTTCCATACGACGCGCGACGAGGTCGCGCAGGTGCTCGGAGCCGGCCGATCATGGATCATGGATCGCTTCTACCGGAGCATGCGCGTGCGGCATCGTGTCTTGCTCGACGGGGAAGGGCGGCCGGCAGGCGGGCAGTGGAACTACGATGCCGAGAACCGCCAGGCGTGGTCCGGCTCGCCCGCGGAACCGGCCGACTGGCGTCCGCATCACGATCATCGCGCGCTGTGGCAACAGATCGTTGCGGCGGGCGTGCGCAGCTTCGGGGAGCCGTCGGCCGGCGACTTCCGCTGGCCCATCGATCGAGCCGAAGCGCTTGCCGGCCTCGACGCCTTCATCCTGCACGCACTGCCGTTCTTCGGGCAGTTCCAGGACGCGATGCACGGGAGCGCGCGGCGCCTGTTCCACTCGATGCTGTCGTTCGCGCTCAACGTGAAAATGTTGAATCCGCGCGAAGTCGTCGCGCGAGCCGAGCACGCGTATCGCAGCGGTGCGGCGCCGCTTGCCGCGGTCGAAGGGTTCATCCGGCAGATACTGGGCTGGCGCGAGTTCGTGCGCGGCGTGTACTGGGCACGCATGCCGGGCTATGAAAACAGCAATGCGTTCGGTCATCGTCGCCCGTTGCCGCATTGGTTCTGGGATTGTCGCACGCGCATGGCCTGCATGTCGCATGCGCTGCGGCAGTCGCTCGAAGACGCGCATGCGCACCATATCCAGCGGCTGATGGTGATCGGCAACTTTGCACTGCTGGCCGGGCTGGATCCGCACGAGGTGCATGAATGGTATCTCGGTGTCTATATCGATGCGCTCGAATGGGTCGAGATGCCGAACACGCTCGGCATGAGTCAATACGCCGACGGCGGGGCAATGGCGACCAAGCCCTACGTTTCCAGTGCCGCGTACATCCATCGGATGAGCAATTACTGTAAGGGCTGCGCGTACGACCGCCATGCCCGAACCGGCGCGCGCGCATGCCCGTTCAACGCGCTGTATTGGGACTTTTTCGACCGGCACCGCGGTGCGCTGCAGCACAACCACCGGCTTGGGATGGTCTATCGGCAGCTCGCGCGCTTTGATGACGAGGCGCTCGAAGCGATTCGCATGCAGGCGGACAGCGTGGTGCGGAATATCGACTCGCTGTAGGCCGTTCCGCATCGGCCGCCGCCGTCGAAAATGGCGCGTACGAAGCATGCGCGTGCGGCGTGGATTCGCCTTTCGCTTCGGATTGCGAAGCGATTCGCGCGCTCATTGCTCGAGATACACCTTGAGTCGCATCAGGCTGCGGCGAATCCAGCTCTTCATCGTGCCGAGCGGCACCTGCATGCGTTCGGCCAGCTCCGCATAGGACGCGCCGCCATGAAACGCTTCCCGCAGTACATACGCCTGCCGCTCGCCCAGATGCGCGAGCCCGCGCTCCAGACGCAGGCGCTCCTGGCTCGCCTGCGCACCGAGATCGGGCGTCGGGCTTTCGTCGGGGATCGACAGCGCCAGTTCGTCGTCGAGCGGTAGCTCGCGGTGCTGCCGGATCCGGTCGATGGTCCGATTGCGTGCGAGCGTCATCAGCCATGTCATCGCCGTGCCGCGTCCGGCGTCGAATGAATCGGCGCGACGCCACGCCGTCGTGAACACGTCCTGAAGCAGGTCTTCCGCTTCGTGGCGGTCGCGGATCATGCGGACGATCGCGCCGTACAGCCGCGCCGCCGTCAATCGATACAGCTGTGCGAACGCATGCTCGTCGCCGGCGGCGACGCGCGACAGCAATTGGTCGAGCTCCGCCTGCGCGTCGGATGCTTCGTCGGGCTGAACGACCGCATCGGCGGTGAGTTCGGTTCTGCCGCCGGGACGCGACCGCGCGCGGGACGCGCCCCGGCGCGGCTGCCTGCCTGAATGCGTCGTCGTCGATCGACCCTGGCCGGACGACGGGCGGAGTGAGTCGTGCGAGCAGTTCATCGGGAACTCCGTATGGCGTTGCGCTTCCTGCAGTTACGCGCACGCGCTGACGAGCGGCGCGGCGCATGGCCGGGCACGGTGCCGGCGCATTCGTCGCGAATGCCTGTCGCGCGCTTTACGCATGCTTTCCGGACAACAACGCGAGAAACTCTCGGCGAAGCGATGCGTCCGCGAGAAATTTCCCGCGCATCACGCTGTTGGTCATTTTTGCCTGGTCGTCCTTGGTGCCGCGCCAATGCATGCAGAAGTGCTCGGCCTCGAGGACGACGGCAAGCCCATCGGGCGAGATGCGCGATTCGAGGAGGTCGGCGATCTGCTTGACCGCTTCTTCCTGGATCTGCGGGCGCGTCATGACCCAGTTCACCAGCCTGCCGTACTTCGACAGGCCGATCAGGTTCGACGCGGCGCTGGGCAGCACGCCGATCCAGATGCGTCCCATGATCGGGCAAAGATGATGCGAGCAGGCACTGCGCACGCGCAGCGGCCCGACGATCAGCAGCTCGTCCAGCCGCTCGACGTTCGGGAATTCGGTGACGGCCGGCGCCGCGTCGTAGCGGCCCGCGAACACTTCGCGGATGAACATCTTCGCGACGCGCCGCGCGGTTTCCCGCGTGTTGTGGTCGTTGTCGACATCGATCACGAGCGAGCGCAGCACGGCTTCCATTCCCTGCGTAACTTCGTTCTGCAGGGCATCGAGTTCGCCGTCGCGCAGGTGCGCGGCGATGTTGTCGTTTGCATGGAAGCGCGCGCCCGCGTTCTCGAGCCGGCGACGGATGATGTGCGACAGAGGAATGCCCTCGTCGATCGCAGTCAAGGTGTGCTCGGGAGCGTCGATCAGATTGCCCATTTCGGTTCGTTTCTCGAGGTTGGGGGGATGTGATGGATCGCGACTGAGACGACGCGATGATTTGGCTGTATTCGTTGCGTAAAAATCGGGCGAACGCCGCCGCTATTTCGACGACGCGTCGACCGCGTGCCGCTCACCTGCGCGCGCGCGGACGTGCATGGCGGTCCGGCAACGTCACCGGAGATCCGGCCCTGATCCCGCACGACGGACTCACTGGCGTTGCGGGGGGGCAGCCGCCGACGTCCCGGCAGAACCGCACCATGGAGTCGTTCGCCGTCGGCCTGCCTGCGAGCATGACTGCGGCGGATTGTTGCAACGTGGTCAGGACGAACGCGTGGTCGATGCGGCCGCCCACCGAGTGAAACAGGTGGAACCCTGCCAGGCGGATCAACGCGAGGGCCTGCACGCTGCCGTACTCATAGATGATCGCGGCCGCGCGGACATGGCGCGCCTGGGCCAGCGACACGAATTGAATCGCCAGATTCATCTGCAACGACGAAACCTCGGCGATCAGCGCGTCGACGGCCTGGCCGGGCTGTCGTAGCGCCCGCGACACCGATTCGACGCGCTCGCTGACGTGCAGGCCGACTTGCTCGATCGTTTCGTCGGAGGCGGTCAGGCCGCCGGTGACGAGCAGCGTCGGACATGCACGAGCCGTGACGGGGTTCGATCGCCGTTCGGGCAGTGCACCGTTCGGGCTGGCGCCTCTACACCGGTCGGTCACCTGCGGCGAGCGGCGCCGGCAGCGTTGGCCGCGCTGCTGCGCGGCGACCCGCAGGTGCGATGCAATCGGCCGGTCGAGCGCCGCACCGGCGTGGTGTGACGGGCTGCGTGCCGGGGCGACGGACACGCGCGCCATCAATGAAGCCGGACACGCCGGAAACCGGCGCGGCTTGATGTCGTGATTGCGTGCTGGCACGGAGCCTCCCTCGGTCGATTCATGCGTCACAGCTGGATTGTATGCAAATTTTCCGGAAAGTGAAGCGGAAAAGTGATTCATGAAATAATTTGTACCGGAAGTTTGTGCGTCAAATACTGATTTGGCATCGGTAATTTGCGCATTTAGCACGTGTATGCTCATTTGTACAAGCGTATTGCGTGTCTGCAGCACATACGAAACGACTTTCTGGGTCAATGGGATGGTGGCCGATATGGGTCAAGATGGGCCGGAAAGTACGCCGGAAGGCGTGCGATTTCGATGCATGAATCGATCGTGTCGCACATTTGCGAGTCGATGCGGCGGGATCCGGCCCGCGGCCGCTCGCGCCAACGAACATGGCCGGGCGTTCACGCAGGCGTCGTGCGACTGAGACAAGCCGGAGTGAACCGTCTGGAGGCAACCGGGCATGCAGCAATCCAGACGGCCGCGGGGAGGGGGAGGGCCGCTCTCACGAGTACGCCTGCGCGCACCCGTGCCGATCGATTCCCGGTGCCCGAAACAGGGGCGAACATTCAGTCTCGGCCCAATCGAAGCGCTATCCGGGCCCGCGTGCTGCTCGCGACCGGCTCACCCATGCGAAGTCGACGACGCGCAGCGTTCGTCTTCATGCGGGCACGCGGCCGCCGATTCCGACGGCAACGCTCCGAGCAATATCGGACTTCGTCCCAAGCGGCTTTCCATTTCTTTCTCCAGCTGAAAGGCAAGCCGCAGGTCTCGCAGATCTTCTCAGGCAAGTGCATCTTGTCGACCATGGCGAATCACGCATCGAGACGGATCTCTGACGAACTGCCCGGCCGAGTGACGTTGCCGCGTCGATACACCGGACCCGTCGCCATTACTCACCGTCGCATCAGCGCGCATCGTCGCCCAGCAACTGACGGCGCAACGCTTTTGCCCGCGTGCGCGGGTCGAGCCAGATCTCGAAGAATGCGCGCGCGAACGCCGGGTCGGTCACGTCGGCCGTGAGGCGGCCGTTGGTGTAGAAACGTGCGCCGCGCTCGGGCACATACACGCCGCACAGCACGTCGCCGCGCGATACGTCGGTGAATGCCCGTTCGATATCGCGGCGCCATGCTTCGAGCGTCGTCGCCGGCAACGGCGCGGGTGCGAGGCGCTCGATCTCGTCCATGCCCGTCGAGACGAGCCGCTCGCCTTTCACGTCGTGACGATAGGCCAGCGACAACGCAAACGGCGTGTCGAACGCGCCCGGCGGCCGGGGCGCCCACAGCTGGGCGTCGTACAGACAGATGCCCAGGATGCAGAACCGGCCGGATCCGATCAGTCGCGCCGATGCGATGTCGTCGACGCAGCTCGCGCCGGCGAACAAGGGGGCAGCCAGCGCCGCAGCCGCCGCCGCGGCGAGCATCGCAACCCGGCGCCTCATGTCAGCCGCCCGCCGACACGATGAAATGCATCACGTCGGTCCGACGCTCGGCAAATCCCGCTTCGCAATAGGCGAGATAGAGGCGCCAGGTGCGAATGAACGTCTCGTCGAACCGTTGCGCGCGCACCGAGTCGATGCGCGCCTCGAACGCGGCCCGCCAGGTGCGCAGCGTGCGCGCGTAGTCGTCACCGAACGCGAACACCGGTTCGGCGGCCAGGCCGGCGCGCCGCGCGGCATCGACGAAACGCTCCGGGCTCGGCAGCATCCCGCCGGGAAAGATGAACTCGCGAATGAAGTCGCTCGACGTGCGATACGCGTCGAATAGCGACTCGATGATCGTGATCGACTGAATCAGCGCGCGCGCACCGGGCTTCAGGCGCTGCCTGAGCGTGTCGAAGTACACCGGCCAGAACGTTTCGCCCACGGCCTCGAACATCTCGATCGACACGATCGCGTCGTATTGGCCGTCGACGTCGCGATAGTCGCGCAATTCGAGCGTGACGCGATCGGACAGCCCGTCGCGCGCCATGCGCTCGCGGGCCAGCGCGTATTGCGCCTGCGAGACGGTGACGCCATGCACGCGGATGCCTTGCCGTGCGGCATGCGCGGCGAACCCGCCCCAGCCGCAGCCGATCTCGAGCACGTGCATGCCGGCGCGCAGGCCGAGCGAATCGACGATGCGCTGATACTTCGCCGTTTGCGCGTCGGCGAGCGAACGCTGCGCGTCGCCGTCGAAGCAGGCGCTCGAATACGTCCACGTGTCGTCGAGCCACAATCCGTAAAAGTCGTTGCCGAGATCGTAGTGCGCGTGGATGTTGCGGCGGCTGCCGGCCCGCGTATTCATCCTCAGCCGGTGACGCAGCACGTACCAGAGGCGTGCCAGGCGGCCGCCGGTCACCGTCTTCGCGATCACCGGCTGGTTGCGGATCGCGAGGCGCAGCAGCGCGACGAGTTCGGGCGTGTCGATCCAGCCGGCGCGATACGCTTCCGCGAACCCGATGTCGCCCGCGCGCAGGATCGCACGGCACGCCCGCCAGTCGCGCACCTGCAGCGTCGCGGCCGGCTGGCGGTGCGGATCGCCGAACACATGCTGCGCGCCTTCGGGCGTCACGAGCGTCAGGTGACCGTCGTGGATTTGCCGAAGCAGCGCGATGAACAACCGGGCCGAGAGCGGCATCGCCGGTTGCGAGGCGGAAGACAGCAGGCGCAGCAAGGTCATGGGCGAGCCTCGTGATCGGACATCGCCGAGCGGCCGTGTGGCGACGCGCCCGGCGAACGGGACAATGGCGAATCGGCAGCGGCGGAACGGCCGGGGGGCGTCTTGCCGTGGAACGGCACGCGCGCGAGCCACAGCCGCAGCGCTTGCCAATGAATGCGAATGACGACGTTGATCGCGTTCAGCGGCTGCCGGGCCAGCGCGCGCCATGCGCGTGCCGCCGTCAGCGGCGCGGACCGCATGCCGATCGCCGTGCGCAGCAGCAGACCGTCGTCGTCGCGATAGTCGATCGCCACGCTCAGATGATCGCCGCACTGACGCACGCGAAACGCGTAATCCCCGACGATGTCGCAAAACGGCGAGACATGAAACGTCTTGCGGCAGACCAGCACGGTATCGGCATCGATCGGCGCGTGGCGCATCGCACTCAGCAGGTAGCCGTGGTGCGCACCGAACGTATTGCGCACATCGGCGTACAGCGCGCGCAGCCGGCCCGCGCGGTCGTAGCAGTACCAGAAGCTCACCGGATTGAATGCGTAGCCGAAGACGCGCGGGATTGTCTGCAGCCAGATCGGGCCGTCGGCGGGAATGCCGGCGCGCGCGAGGACCTCGCGCATCCACGGGCCGAGCGCGCGGCCGTCGCGCGGGCCGTAGTCGCGGGAAGCGAGCGCGAGCGGGGCCCAGCGATCGATGCCGAACCAGCCGGCGTCGATCTCGTCCAGCCGCTCGACGTCGCAGCAGACCTGGAATATCGGGTACGCGAAAGCATGGCGCACCGGCCGCAGCCGTTCGTGCATCACGGTGCCGACGAGCAGCCGGGCGGCCGCGCCGTCGCGGGCAAAGGGCGCATTCATGGGCGAGCCCAGGCCGGCGCGACGCCGAAGCTGCGGGCGACGCGCAACGCCGATTTCAGTCCATCCTCATGGAACCCGTAGCCTGTCCACGCTCCCGCATACCACGTATTGCGCCGCCCCTGCAGCATCGGCAGACGATGCTGCGCATCCACCGCCGCGAGGTCGAGCAGCGGGTGTGCGTAATCGTAGCGGCCGAGCAGGGTGTCGGGCGCGGGCTCGTCGACCGGATTCAACGTGACGACGACCGGCGAGCGGAACGGCAGCGGCTGCAACTGGTTGAGCAGGTAGCTCACGCACACGGGCGATTCGCCGCCCGTGCGCCTCGGCCGGCCGCCCAGGTAGTTCCACGCCGACCACACGCGCCGCCGGCGCGGCAGCAACGCCGTATCGGTATGAAGCACCGCGACGTTGTGCTGGTAGCGCACGGCGCCGAGCACGTCGCGCTCGGCCTTGCTGGCATCCGCGAGCAGCCCCAGGCTGGTCGGCGCATGGCACGCGAGCACGACCGCGTCGAAACGCTCGTGACCGGCTGCATCGGTCGCCACCGTCACGCCCGCGTCGTCGCGCCGTATCGCGCGCACCGGCGTATTCACCCGCACGTCGTCGAGCGTCGCGGCGATGCGCTCGACGTACTGCCGCGCGCCGCCCGCGACGGTGCGCCAGGTCGGCCGGTTGTTGACCTGCAACAACGCGTGATTCAGGCAGAAGCGCAGGAACGTCGCCGCCGGAAAACGCAGGATGTCGTTGGCCGCGCTCGACCAGATCGCCGCCGCCATCGGCAGCAGGTAGTGATGCTGGAACGATGCGCCGTAACCGCCGGCCGTGAGCAGTTCCCCGACCGAAAGACGCTGCCGGCTCGCCGATTCCAGGTGATCGTGCGCGGACGCGTTGAAGCGCAGGATGTCGCGCAACATCCCGAGAAAGGTCGGCGAGAACAGGTTGCGGCGTTGCGCGAACACCGTGTTCAGGTTGCTGCCGGCCCATTCGAGCCGGCCGCCGTCGACCGAAACCGAAAACGACATGTCGGTCGAATGGGCGGCCACGCCCAGTTCGTCGAACAGTGCGATCAGGTTCGGATAGGTCCGGTCGTTGAACACGAGGAAGCCCGTGTCGACGGGGTGGCGCGCGCCGTCGAGATCGACGTCGACCGTGTGCGTGTGACCGCCGAGATAGTCGGCGGCCTCGAACAGCGTCACGCGGTGACGGCGGGCCAGCAAGTACGCGCTGGCCAGGCCCGCGATGCCGGCGCCGACGACGGCGATCCGCCGGCCGGGCCGCGACATTGAAAGTTCCGGGTGCATCGCGAAGGGTCTCCGTCAGTCACAAGTGCAGGTTCGGGAATCACTTGTGCTGATATACGTCGCACCGCGCGCGACGGATGCAGGTGCGGCCGTCATTCGCGATCGCCGGGCGACGCGAAGCCCGGCTTGCCGAGCTGGTCCGGGGTTTGCGGCACTCGCCTGAAGCGCGACGTGTCGTAACCCATCGCATCGAGCCGGGCGAGCAGCGAGCGATAGGTGGCCTCGTCCATCGTCGGCGCGCGCGAGAAGATCCAGCCGAGCGTCTTGCCCGGGTAGCCGAGGATCGTGTACCGGTAGTCGGGGTCGACATAGAGCGTCAGTTGCGTGACATACACCGGCCAGAACAGCCGCACGCGCCATTCGCCACCGCCGCTGCCGGGCTTCACGGCGTCGACGAACCGATAGCGCTTCTCGGGCTGGTCGAAGCCGCCTTTGCGGCCGACGAATGCGTCGTCGATCCGGCCGTCGTCGCGCAGGCGCCACTCGGCCCGGCTGCCGACGTAGTCGCGTTCCGCGAAATACGGGATGTTCGCGATCACGTACCAGCGGCCCATGTAGCGCGGCAAGTCGACGGGTACGGTCGACAACGGAACGGCGGCGCGCGGATTCGGGTTCGGCGGGCTGCCCGAGCACCCGGCGGCTCCGATCGCGAGCGCCGTCACGACCGTGGCGGCGACGGCGACGCGGCGGAGAACCCGATGCGCGATCGCGGCCCTCATGCGAGCACCCGGCGCTTGTCGAACAGATAGTGGGCGACGCCCCATTCCTGCCCGTCGGCATAGCCGAACAGCTCGGCGACCGCCATGTAGAACATCCGCCAGCGCTGGAACCAGAGGCGGGCGTCGGCGCCGTGGACCGTCTCGAAAATCGGCATGATCCGGTCGCGCGCCGCATCGAGCGACGCGAGCCACTGATTGGCCGTGCGGGCGTAGTGCGTCCCGTCGAGCCACCATTGGCGGGCGATGCGCACGTCGTCCTGGAACCGCAGCAGCAGGTCGGCCGACGGCATCGTCCCGCCCGTGAAGAAGTGGCGCGACATCCAGTCGGTGTCGTCGCGCACCGCGAAGTGATAGGCGAGCAGCTTGTGCGCGAAGATGTGCACGAAGAGCTTGCCGTCGTCGTGCATCCAGCGCGCGATTTTGGCGAGCAGTTGCCCGTAGTTCTTCATGTGCTCGAACATCTCGATCGAGAGCACGCGGTCGAAACCGGCGTCCGCGGGATCGAAGTCGAACTCCACCACGTTGCCGGTCACGATGCGCAGATTCGTCAGCCCGCGCTGCGCCGCGCATCGCTCGATGAAGTGGCGTTGGCCGTGCGAATTCGACAGGCCGACGATCTGCGCCGCCGGATACCGCTCGGCGAGCCAGAGCGACAGCGAACCCCAGCCGCATCCGAGGTCGAGAATGCGCTGGCCGTCCGCCAGCCTCGCGCGCTGCGCGTACAACGCCAGCATGGCGTCCTCTGCCTGCGACAGCGTTTCGTCGCCACGCGGGTAATAGCCGCACGAATATTTGAGCCGCGGGCCGAGATGGGCCTCGAAGAAGCTGCCGGGCACTTCGTAATGCTGCGTGTTCGCCGCGAGCGTCTCGATTGCGATCGGGCTCGCACCCAGTTCGCGCACCAGCGTGTCGTGGGCCGCCGCACGCTGTTCGCCGTCATACGCGTGTTCGGCGCGCAGGCGTTGCCGCATGAGCG
Organism: Burkholderia sp. Se-20373; assembly: GCF_017104705.1. Classification (NCBI taxonomy): domain Bacteria; kingdom Pseudomonadati; phylum Pseudomonadota; class Betaproteobacteria; order Burkholderiales; family Burkholderiaceae; genus Burkholderia; species Burkholderia sp. Se-20373. The sequence continues at coordinate 57,742 of NZ_JAAGPH010000029.1, forward strand.
AGCGCATGCCGGCCCGGATCAGCCGGTCCGGCAGCCAGCCGCGCTCACAGCAGCGGATCAGCCAGGTGTCGTGGGGGGCCGCCGCCGAGGCCGGCGACGGTTGCGAGGTGGTAGTGGTCATGATCGCGTGCTCCGGTCTTCAGGGTGATCGGATCGAGTGGGGGAAGGGCCGGGCGCCGGCCTCGGCGGCCACGGAACGATGGCGCTGGTCGTGCGCATGTACTCGCGGTAGCCGGGCCGGCTTTGCACCAGACGCGCTTCGAGCAGCGGCAAGCCGGATACCTTGAGCAGCAGCCATGCCATCAGGACGGGCGGGAACAGCGTCAGCCAGCCCCACGGCATGCCGATCGACAGGGCCGTGTAGGCGAGCCAGTGCACGCACTCGAAAAAATAGTTGGGGTGCCGCGAATAGCGCCACCAGCCGGCGCGACAGACCTGGCCGCCGTGGTCGGGATCCGCGAGGAACCGCTTGAGTTGCCGGTCGGAGGCGGTCTCCCCGGCGACGGCGGCGATCCAGATCGCCACTGCCGCAGCGATCGCGAACCGGGACGGGGCTACCGCGCTGTATGCGGGGATGAAGAACGCGATCGACAGCAGCATCGAGATCAGCGCCTGCAACTGGAACAGCCAGAACATGTTGCGCGGCGCGGCGTCGCCCCACTGCAGGCGGAACTGTCGATAGCGCGGGTCCTCCGGCTGCCCGCGATTGCGCCGCCACAGGTGCCGCGCGAGTCGCAGCCCCCAGATGCCGCCGCCGGCGGCGACGAGCGCACGATTCAATGCCGGGCCGGTCGCCAGCACGGCGACGAACACGGCGACGCCGCCGAGCGTCGCGGCCCAGACCGGATCGATCATCCCGGCGTTCCGGGATCGCAATTGGGTAATCCACACCGCCGTGAAGGACAGGATCAGTCCGACGAAGGCGAGGAGGGCAACGACGACGGCGGGCATACGGGCTCCGGGGGCGCGATATCCCCTTATACGGAGCCGGCGACCGAACGGATGCAGACGGATGCGACGAGATGCGGCGTGATCCCGTTGAGCGAGACGGCGGCGGGCGGCACGCCGCCGCGCTTGACGGGTCGAGCGCGCGTTGCGCGCGTCAAGTGGTGTGCATCGCGCCGGTGGCGAGCACCGGCCCGGTGGGTTGGCCGCTCGGCGAGCCGCCGTGGGGCTCGAGCGAGACGGCGAGCACCGCGCGTGCATCGAGTTGCGCGACGATCGCCGGCGGCAGCGTCATCGACGCCGGTGCGTTCGATGCGAATACGCCGAGCGAGATCGGCTTCGCATTCGGCGGAATCAGCCAGAGCTCCGTCGAGCGGTCCGCGGCGACGGCTGGCGTGTTCGCGGGCACCACGACCATCCGGGCACGCCGCAAGTCGACCGTGGCGGTCCACCGTGCGACGCCATCCGTTTGTGCCAGCGTGGCCGCCATGTAGTGGTTGTCCTCGGCAGCGGGGCGCGGCGGCGCTTCGCCCAACCGGATCACGTTGACCGTGAGCAGCCCGAGCGCCGCCGCGCTCGCGCCGATGCCGACCCAGCGCCACAGTCGCAGGCTGTCCCACCAACCGGCGGAGGGCGCCGTGCTGCGTGGGCGCGGCGGCGGGATGAAGCCCAGTTGGTGCTGGATCCTCGTCCAGGTTCGCGCGGGCGGGTCGACGGGCGTGACGTCGTCCGCGAGCGGCGCGAGATGGCGCTGCCAGCGCTCGAGCGTGGCTTGCAACGCCGGGTCGCGCGCGGCGGACTGCTCCAGCTCGCGGCGCGCGTCTGCGTCGAGCACGCCGAGCGCGTATTCGGCGCAGCGCAATTCGGAATTGTGATCGGCCGGCGTATTCATTGCTCCAGGCACACCTTCAGCTGCATCAGGCTGCGCCGGATCCAGCTCTTCATGGTTCCGAGCGGCACACGCAGTCGCGCTGCCAGCTCACTGTAGGTCGCGCCGCTGAAGAAGGCCTCGCGCACCGCGCGGCCCTGCTGCGGATCGAGTTGCGCGAGGCAGCGCTCGAGGCGCAGGCGCTCCTGCGAGGCCTCCGCCAGCGCGGCGGGCGTGGGATCTTCGGCGGGAAGCGCCAGCGCCTGTTCGTCGTCGAGTTGCGCGTCGCGATGCTGCCGCAAGCGGTCGATCGTCTTGTTGCGCGCCAGCGTGATCAGCCAGGTCATTGCGCCGCCGCGCGCCGGGTCGAACGCGTCGATGCGCCGCCATGCGGTGGTGTAGACCTCCTGGAGGATATCCTCGGCTTCGCCGTGATCGTGAAGCATGCGCACGATTGTCCCGAACACCCGCGACGCGGTCAGCTGATACAACTCCGCGAAAGCCGCCTGATCGCCGGCTGCTGCCTGAAGCATCACCCGATTCAGATGTTCGCGGCGCGCGACATCCGCATCGGCATCGCGCGACGGGGCTGACTGATCGAAGCCGCTGGCACCGCTTGGCGTGTCGCTCATGCGAAGTGGATGGCGCGGACCGCCATGCTGTGAATGTCGAGCGAAATATAGCACTCCCGGATGCCTCTGATCGAACGATCGGTGTCGCGCCCGCTGCACGTTGTGCAGCGCGACGCCCGCTGTGATCCCTGCAATCAGATACGCGCCACGCGTCCGCGCGGATGCAGGCAGCCGCAACGTGTGGCGAATGCGACCGACTCCCGCCGGTTGAGGGCACAATGGCCGGGTTTCGTGTCTGGAGAGTCATTCAATGAAGCGAAGTATCGTGGGCCGATCGGTGTGGGCGGTGGGCGTGATCGCGGCGGGCGCCGCTCTGGTGCTGGCGGGATGTGCAGGCCTCGCCGGCGGGCCCAGCGGGAATGCACACGTTCCGCAACCCGCGAAATCCGTCGATCTCGATCGCTACGTCGGCAGATGGTACGAGTTCGCGCGGTATGAGAACCGCTTCGAGCGCGGATGCGACGGCGTGACGGCCGAGTATGCGAAGCGGGACGACGGTCTCATCGGCGTGCGCAATACCTGCCGTGAAGGCGGGCCGGACGGCCGCGCGCGAAGCTCGGACGGGCGCGCGAAGATCGTGGCCGACAGCAGCGGCGCAAAGCTGAAAGTGTCGTTCTTCGGGCCGTTCTTCTTCGGCGATTACTGGGTGCTCGATCGCGCCGACGACTACGCATGGTCGATCGTCGGTGAACCGTCGGGGCGGTTCCTGTGGATCCTGACGCGCGATGCGAAGCCTTCCGCTGATCAGGCCGCGGCGCTGGTCGAGCGGGTTCGGGCGCTCGGCTACGACACGACGATGTTGCGGCGCACTGCGCATTAGGGCGACCGCACGCGGCACGCGTGCACGGCGCCATCGGGCCCGGGGCAACGCCGAGCGCCGCATATGCGCGCGGCCGTGGCGGATGGCGGCGGCGAAAGGCGGGATGACGCCCTTTGGTCTACGGTCGCCGAACGCGAAAACCGGTTCGTTGCGTTCGGCCGTTAACTGCTCGCCCGGATCATCAGTTGGCACGACATCGGTCGCTGACTTTTTGCGAAGCGTGTCGAACGCCGGCGGGTCCTCTTGCAGAAGCTGGAAGATCCGCGCGGCCGCCGTGATGCCGATTTCACGCGCGGGTGGCCGCACCCCCGTATTTTAGACTGGTTAAAGCGGTGATCGGCTAGGGAGGTGACGATGCCTCGATACCTGAGACCATCGCGGGGGGCGTTCGCTTGAGGCGGGATGCGTCAACCGCAGGCGCCGGATGGTACTTGCCATTGCCGCACATGATTGATCAACGCCCGTAGCTTCGGCACCATGTTGCGCCGCTGCGGAAAGTAGAGAAAGAAGCCCGGAAACGGTGGCAGGAATGCCTCCAGCAGCGGTACGAGCGAGCCGTCGTCGAAATGTGCGCGCAGGCAGTCCTCGGGCGCGAACGTGATGCCGGCGCCGGCCAGCGCGAGACGCAGCATCAGGCGCAAATCGTTCGTCGTCAACTGCGGCTCGACCGCGACGTCGAAAGGGCGGCCGTTTTCCACGAACTCCCAGCGGTAAGGCGCCAGCTCCGGCGACAGCCGCCAGCCGATACAGCGGTGCCGGACGAGCTCGTCAGGGTGGGCGGGCGCGCCGTACTTCTCGACGTAACCGGGCGCGGCCGCCGCGCGTTCGCGTTGCTCGCCGCCCAGCGGCACGGCAATCATGTCCTTCTCGATGACCTGTCCCAGCCGGATCCCGGCGTCGAAGCCACGCTCGACGATATCGAATTCTTCGTCCGTGACGGTCACGTCGATGGTCACGTCGGGATAACGCTCGGCAAAGCTTGCCAGCAACGGTCCTGACAGGAAGGGCTCGGCAATCGACGTGGCCGTGAGCCGAAGATGGCCGCGCGGCGCGTCGGTCGTGCCCGTTGCATCGAGCGCGCTGCCGATATCGACGAGCGGTCCCTCCAGCGACTGCACCAACTGCGCGCCCGCATCGGTCAATTGAACCGATCGCGTGGTGCGCACCACCAGCGCGACACCGAGCGTGTCCTCGAGCCGCCGGATGCCCTGGCTGACCGCGGAACGCGTGACACCCATCCGGTCGGCTGCCGCGCGGAAATTCCGTTCCTTGGCGACGGCGAGGAGCAGCGGCAGAAGATTCAGGTCCATATCATTGTCCAGTTACGCTAACCAACCCATCCAGTATTCACCATCTACAAGCGACAGAGAAGCGGCGATATCGTCCTGTCATCGAAACAGGGAGGTGTCATGGACAAAGTCATTCTCATCACGGGCGCATCGAGCGGAATCGGCGAGGGCATCGCACGCGCGCTGGCGGTACCGGGCGCGAAGCTCATGCTCGGTGCGCGGCGCACGGACCGGCTCGACGCCATCGCGCGCGATCTCCGCGCGGCGGGTGCCGCAGTCGAAACCTGCGCGCTCGACGTGACCGATCGCCGCTCGGCGCAAGCGTTCGCGGATGCGGCGCTAGAGACGTGGGGGCAGATCGACGTACTGGTGAACAACGCGGGCGTCATGCCGCTGTCGCCGCTCGTCGCCGGCCATCACGACGAATGGGACCGCATGATCGACGTCAACATCAAGGGCGTCCTGTGGAACATCGCGGCGGTGCTGCCGCACATGGATTCGCGCGGCGCCGGGCAGATCATCAACATCGCGTCGATCGGTGCGCTCTCGGTGTCGCCGACCGCCGCCGTCTACTGCGCGACGAAGTTCGCGGTGCGCGCGTTATCGGACGGCCTGCGCCAGGAGCATCCGGCACTGCGAATCACCTGCATCAATCCGGGCGTAGTCGAAAGCGAGCTGGCCGACACGATCACGCACGCGCCGACCCAGGCGTACATGCGCGAGTACCGCGCGATCGCACTGCAACCGTCGGATATCGGGCGTGCGGTGCGTCACGTGATCGAGTCGCCGTCGAGCGTCAGCGTGAACGAATTCACGATCCGGCCGACGGGCCAGACCAACTGAACCGCCGTTTCCTCAAGGAGCAACCGATGAACGATCAATCGCCCGTGTGGTTCATTTCCGGTGCATCGTCCGGCCTCGGCCGTGCGCTCGCCGAAGCCGTGCTCGAACGTGGCTGGCGCGCGGTGGTGACCGCTCGCCAGCCCGACAGCCTGTCGGATCTCGCCCGCCGGTACAGCGAACGCGTGTTGCCGCTGCCGCTCGACGTCACCGACACGGCTTCGATCGCACGCGCCGTCGAGCAGGCGCGCGCACGTTTCGGCGCAATCGACGTGCTCGTCAACAGCGCCGGCTACGGGTATCTCGCCGCGATCGAGGAAGGCGAGGACCGGGAGATCCGCACGCTGTTCGAGGTCAACGTGTTCGGCCTCAACGCACTGACGCAGCGGATTCTCCCCGGCATGCGGCAGCAGCGCCGAGGCCATATCTTCAATCTGTCGTCGCTCGGCGGGCTCGTCGCGTTTGCCGCGACGGGCTACTACCACGCGACGAAATTCGCGGTCGAGGCGCTGTCCGAATCGCTGTCTCATGAAGTCGCGCCGCTGGGCATTCGCGTGACGATCGTCGAGCCGGGCGCGTTTCGCACCGACTGGGCGGGGCGTTCGATGGTCGAATCCACGATTCGGATCGACGACTATGCGGAAACGGCGGGAAAGCGCCGCGCGGCTACGCGCGCGGTGTCGGGCAAGCAGCCCGGCGACCCGGCGCGCGCGGCGCTCGCGATCATCGCTGCGTACGAAGCCGACGAACCGCCGCTGCGCCTGCTCCTCGGCGGTGCCGCGTTGAAGGTCGCGCTGGCGCGGCTCGATGCGCTGCGCGAGAACTTCGATGCCTGGGCGGAAACGACGAGGCGTGCGGACTTTCCGGATCAGGGGTGAGTTGCCGCAGCCGGTGCGATGCCCGTCGGGGCTCACTCCTTGCTCGATTTCCGCTCTCGGCAGTTACGAGAACGTTCGGGCAAGGAGGGGCAGATTTGAAAGCAGTCGCATTTCACGAGATCTGCGACATTTGCATCGACACGGCGCCCGATTCCGAAGTCACCGACGCGATCGTGCACCTGACGGCTAACGCGACGTGCGCAACCTACGGCGCGGCGATCGTGTGCTGACTCCATCGACGATCGCCTGCGGCAGTTGCTCATACTGCCGCGCAGGCCATCGTGGCGAGCCCGGCTGTTTGTTCGGCCAGACACATCTTCGTTGCGACCATTCTCGCCCAAATCAGTGTCCGGATTCATTAGGCCACTGCAGAGTTCCAGATTTCTGCCGGTAAAGTCTATCTGTCTCCAGTCATCGATTGCTTCGATGGACTGGTCATCAGGTGGTCGATCGGTACGCGACCCGACGCCGAGCTTGTGAACACGACGCTCGATGCCGCGATCGAAGCAATCGGTAGCCGTTCTGCCGCACGCCACGGCTTGAGCTTGCCGTCCGCCACGTCCTGAATGACCTTGAACCTGTCCAGCTCGCGCATTGTCATCGTGATCCGTTCCGTTGCAGCCATCGCAGCCTCCGGCGCCGGACAACCGGCAGCCGGTCAGCTTACCGAGGTCCAAACGCGACATTTCTAAATGGCTAGAACACGACATTTCTAAAAAGCTACTACAAGCGATGTCATACCCGGATTCAGATGTCGTAGCACCAGCTAAATACAGATGTCGCATGTTTCATCGGTTTTCCGTCCTTCAGCGTTGAAGCGCCGAGCTTGAAGCAGCAGGGCGCTTACGTTCAGCCGCGGG
>NZ_JAAGPH010000002.1:0-135563 GCF_017104705.1 Burkholderia sp. Se-20373
GATGAACGCGCTGGCGACGCTGTTCATCACGGCGGTGACGATCGGCGTGATCGTCGTGAACCGGATGATGATCGCGCGCGAGCGGCGCCGCATCGCCGACATGAAGGCGGCGTTCGCGGTGGCGTGAGGGCAGGGGTGGGGCACGGGCATGAGCGCGGCCGGTCACGTGACGCGTGACGACGCGTGACGAAGGCGGTGGGTGAGCCGGCACGGCATGCCCGCCGCCGCGCTATAGTCGTACGATTCCCGCGCGGGGTGTTGGATGCCCGGCGGTATCTCTCTTCGACCGAACCCGCCCCATGACAACGCAACCCGACGTTTCCATCCGGCTCACCGATACCGAACAGCCGGCCGCACACGACTTCATCAGCCGCAAGCTCGGCGAATTCAATCACGCGATGACGGGGCGCGCCGACGCGGCCACGCTCGACGTGTATGTGAGCGATCCCGCGACCGGCGAGATCATCGGCGGCCTCACGGGGCGCACGTCGCTCGGCCTCTTCTTCATCGATCTGTTCTACCTGCCCGAATCGCTGCGCGGCGGCGGGTTCGGCAGCCGGCTGCTGCGCGAGGCCGAGGCGGAAGCGAAACGACGCGGCTGCGCGCGTGCGGTGCTCTACACGATCTCGTTCCAGGTACCGGATTTCTACCGGAAGCAGGGCTACGAAGCGTTCGGCGAAGTGCTGTGCGAGCCGGAAGGGACGTCGCGCGTGTTCATGGTGAAGGTGCTTTGAACCAGCGCGGGCGGCTCGCGCCGCGCGGCAAGCACGCCGGCGCGGCGCGAATGCCGGCAACCGGGCGCGGGCGTCGTCGCTGAATCCCTGCCGCGCCCGCCAGCTTCACGCCGTGTCAGGGTGTCGCCTGTTCGACGATCATGTCGTACAACGCACGGGCGGCCGGCGACAATTGCGCACTCTTGCGCGTGACGAGCACGAGCGTGCGCGACACCGCCGGCTCGACGAGTTCGATCGTGCGGATCATCGGATACGCGTTCTTCTGGATCGCGAGCTTCGGCACCACGGCGGCGCCGAGCCCTTCCGCGACGAGCCCGAGCGCCGTCGAGCTGCGCTGCACTTCGTAGAACGAATGCAGCGACACGCCGCTCGTCTTCAGCGCGCCGTCGAGCAGCCCGCGATTGCCGCTCACTTCACCGGCGAAGATCAGCGGATGCGGCTGCAGCGCGGCCCAGCGAATGCGCCGCCGCTTCGCGAGCGGATGATCGTCGCGGCACACCAGCACGTACGGATCGCTCGTCAGCGGCACGTTGACCAGTTCGGGATGCTGATCGCCCGCGATGCCGATGCCGAACTCGGCCTCGCGATGCAGCACGGCCTGCAGCACCGACGCCGACGCATGATCGAGGATCTTCACGCGATCGTGCGGCCGGTGCGCGGAGAAGGCGCGCAGGATGCGCGGCAGGTATTGCACGCCGACCGTCGGCACGCACGCGATCGTGACGTCGCCGCGCTGGCTCAGGCCGGTTTCGCGAATTTCGGTGAGTGCATCGGACAGTTCGTTCAGCAGCCGGCGCGCTTGCGGCAGGAAGCGCCGGCCGATTTCGGTGAGCGTGGTGCGGCGCGTGGTGCGCTCGACGAGCGCGACGCCGAGGAAGGTTTCGAGCTTGCGCAGCCGCTGCGTGATGGCTGTCTGCGTGACGTGCAGCGTGTCGGCCGCCTGCCGGAAGCTGCCGCCGTCCGCGATGGCGACGAAGGCCTGGACACCGAGCGTATCGATTTTCATCAGGGATTTGAATCAATCACGATATTAAATTCATTTTACTGAACTCGGTGACGATCGCAGAATGCGGTGCATCGACGGCCACCGGCATCCCATCCGCATGGAAGCCAAGGCCGCCCACGCCGACCAGGAGAAACCACATGACGACCCCACTCGATCGATACGCGGCCCAGTACGTGCAATTCGAGGACGAACGCACGCGGCCGATCCGCGATCTGCTGGCCGCCGTGCCGAACACGCCGATCCATACCGCGATCGACATCGGCTGCGGGCCCGGCAATTCGACCGAGGCGCTGATCGCACGTGCGCCCGACGCAACGGTCCACGGGATCGATGCATCGGCGGACATGATCGACGCCGCGCGCACGCGCCTGCCGGACCTGCGTTTCGATGTCGTGGATATCGCCACCTGGGACGATCCGGGCGGTTACGACCTGATTCTCGCGAATGCGGTGCTGCAATGGGTGCCCGCGCACGACACGCTGTTTCCGGCACTCGTCGGCCGGCTCGCGCCGGGCGGCCATCTTGCGGTGCAGATGCCCGACAACCTCGACGAACCCGCGCACCGGCTGATGCGCGAGGTCGCCGCGGCCGGGCCGTGGGCGGACAAGCTGAAGGGCGCGGCGCGCACCGAGCGGTTCGATGCGCGCCACTACCACGCGCTGCTGTCGCCGCTGTGCTCGCGCGTGGACGTGTGGCGCACGACTTACTACCACCCGCTGCGCGGCGGTGCCGATGCAGTGGTCGAATGGTTCAAGGGCAGCGCGCTGCGGCCGTTTCTCGCCGCGCTCGACGACGGCGAGCGCGCGGCGTTTCTCGCGCAGTATCGCGATGCGGTCGCCGGCCCGGGCGGCTATCCGGTGCTCGCCGACGGAACCGTGCTGCTGCCGTTCCCGCGCCTGTTCATCGTCGCGACGCGGACGTGACGCACGGGCGGCCGTGCGTCAGCGCACCGGCCGCACCGATTCCGGGTCGACCGTGCGGATGCGGGCGGTCTGCCCGTCGCGCAGGTCCTTGTACCAGAACAGCGCCACTTCCCCGTCGTTCTCGTCGTCCGCATACAGCAGGCGATCGTGTCCGCCCAGCACGAAGCCCGAGCGCGCATACGTGCTGCACGCGGCGACGTTGTTCGACTGCGTTTCCAGCCGCATGAAGCCGAACCCGTGGCCGCGCGCCCACGACTCGGCGGTCGCCAGCAGCAACTGCCCGATGCCTTGCCGCCGGTACTGGCGGTCGACGGCCAGCTCCGCGATCTCCGCCATCCCGTTCCAGCTCTGGCCGATGGCGACGAACCCGGCGAGCCGGTCGCCGGCCGTCGCGCGAAAGAGCGCCGTCTTGCCGGACGCCTCGTCCGCCCAGCCGGCCGGATCGAATCCGTAGTTCTTGCGGCGTGCAGGCAGCGCGCGGAGGTCGAGCAGGTCCTGATACGGCGCGTTCAATTCCCAGGCGATGTCGAACGAGAAGTCGCATCGGTCCAGCTCGTCGGCGGGCAGCCCGCTCGTCTGTTCGATGCTGATGTGCTCGGCTCGGTCCATGTGTCGGTGTCCTGTCTTCTGCGGGATGCGTGGTGGTGTCCGTGATGCGATGGCCGGCGCACATGATGTGCGCCATGTCGAGTGTGTTCTTGCTTCGATTTTTCGTGCCCGCACAATCCGCCGCGTGCGAGACCGGCACAGACGGGCGGCTTCCGTGGCGGCGGAATGCGATCAGGCGATGAACCGGACGGCGACGCAAACGTGTGCGGGGTTCGCGCGCCGGCCGAGGCGCTCGCTCAATCGCCTGATTATGCTGGATTTCGGCGGTGGCCCTGTACTCGCATCGCTGCGTTGACGGCCGTCGCGTGCCGTGTCTCCGATCCGGATGACCATCGATCGCATGTGGATGAAAGACGACAGGAACCCGAACGATTGATGACGGCGGCCTCGGCTATACGTTCTCGAAGCTCGACGGCCGCTTCGACGGCAAGTGGCACCAGGTCAACGCCGCGGTCGACTATGCGCTGTCGAAGCGCACGGACGTGTACGTGAGCGCGGCCTACCAGAAGGCGTCGGGCAGCAACACGATCAACGGCCGCGTGGTGCCGGTGCAGGCCGAGATCGGCTCGTCGGGATCGTTCATCGGCAACGCGGGCGCGAACACGCAGTTCGTCACGCGGATCGGCCTGCGTCACAAGTTCTGACACCCGACGCGGCCGTTCGGTGCGTTCCACGAGGATCTGCTCGTCTAGCGCGTGCCGCGTGGCTGGAAAGGCATTCGGGCGCGACGGGGTACGTCGCGCCCGAATGCGTGCCGGCCCCACGCGGGCGGCCGGCACCGGCTGGTCATCCCGTCAGATGTTGATCGTGACGGGGCCCGCGAGCGGCGTGTAGCCGTCGTCGAACAGGAACCACGCATCGTACTGCCCCGACGCCAGCGAACTGTTCGCCGTGGACGAGAACAGCAGCGAGCCGCAGCTCTTCGGCAGGTACGCCCACGATTTGTAGCTGCCCTTGGTCGGCTGCGCGCCATGCGCAAAGATGCCCACCCAGTTCTTCGGGCTGTGGCTCCACGGCGGCGCGACGTAGTCGAACCGCAGCGTGCCGTACGTCGAGCCCTGCGACGCGAGCGCCGCGACGAACTTCTTGCCGGTATTGCCGATCGCCGAATCCGTGAGCAGCGTGCCGGATTGCATCTGCACGCAGCCGGCCACTCGGCGCAGGAAGTTCGGATCGTTCGCGTCGCGGATGCTGGCGTCATACCAGCCGCCGTCGCCGTACCACGTGACCGCTTGCGTCGCGCCGGCGGCGACGGTGAACGACTGCCGCGGATTTATCCCGTAGGCGTTGTCGGTGAGCTGGAACGTCGTCGCGCTGGTCCCCGCCGAGTTGTCGAGCGTGATCTGCACGTTGCCGTTCGCCACGTCGTAGCACAGGCTGACTTCGGCGGTCGATCCCGTGTTGCCGGACGAACCGATGCTGCCGCGGAACGTCTGCAGGAAGCCGTTCGGCCCGTAGACCGAATAGTCGTAGCCGCCGCCGCTAGTCAGCGCGAGCGAATCCGAGAGGTTCGTGCACGGGCTCGCGCCGGCCGCGATCGTGTAATGACGCGGGATCGTGCTCGTGCCGTCGACCCACGCCTGCAGGTGCACGCCCGCGGTGCCGGTGTTGGTCATCGTCAGCGCGAGCGCGCGGCCGGCGCGGTTGACCTTGCCTTGCACGAAGAACTCGTAGGGCAGGCGGCAGGCGATGCTGCGGCCGGTGGCCTGCGCCGGCACCGCGGTGGTGGTCGGGTAGGGGATCGGGACGGCCGGGCCGTTCGGGTTCATGTTGCTGGCGGGCGGCTGGATCGCGGGCACCGCCTGGTCGGCGTTCGAGAAATCGAAGGCGGACGTCAGGTCGCCGCACACCGTGCGTCGCCACGGCGTGATGTTGGTTTCCTGCAGCCCGAAGCGCGCTTCCAGAAAGCGGATCACCGAGGTGTGATCGAACACCTGCGAGTTGACCTTGCCGCCCTTCGACCACGGCGAGATCACGAACATCGGCACGCGCGGGCCGAGCCCGATCGGCACGTCGCCGCTGGCCGAGCCGTCCGATGCGGCGCCGCTGCTCGCGACGAATTCGGCGGCCGTCGAGACCGTCGACTGCCCGGTGCCGGCAGCGGCACTGGCCGGGACGGCCGGCGGCATGTGATCGAACAGTCCGTCGTTCTCGTCGTACATGACGAGCAGCACCGTGCTGGCCCACACCGCCGGATTCGACGTCAGCGCATTGAGGACGTTGCTCACGTACCATTCGCCGCCGCTCGCGGCCCACGACGGATGTTCGCAGTACGCGTAGGGCGCGGCGATCCAGGACACCTGCGGCAGCGTGCCGTTGGCGACGTCGGCCCGCAGCTGGCTGAAGAGGTTCGTGTCGTACTCCTTGCCGCCGCCTGACGGGTCGATCTGCGTGCCGTTGAGCGCCGGCGCGAGCGGATCGCCGGCGCCGAGGTTCTGGTACTGCTTGAAGTTCAGGATGACGTTGTCGCCGTAATTGCCGTTCCACCAGAGATCGCTTTTCGAGCCGTTGTATTCGCCGTAGCCATGGCCGGCATCCAGGCCGTTGCCCTTGTCCTGGTAGAACTTCCACGTGACGCCGGCCGTGTTCAGGCGCTCCGGCATCGTGGTCCAGCCGGTGCCCGTCATCGTGTTGGTCGTGTACGGCGAATAGCCGGTGACGTTGCCGCAGCATCCGGTCCACAAATACAAACGGTTCGGGTCCGTCGGGCCGAGCATCGAGCAGTGGTACGCGTCGCACACCGTGAACGCGCTCGCCAGCGCGTAGTAGAACGGAATGTCGTTCTGCGTGAAGTAGTACATCGTGCCGCTGGTCTTTGCGCCTGCCCAGTTGTCGTAGCGGCCGTTGTTCCAGGCACTGTGCGTGCCGCTCCAGCTGTGGTCGAGGTCGCCGTAGTAGGTGTCGCCGTTCGCCGTGCCGGAGGGCGGGGACGGGTTGAACGGGAACACGTAGGACAGCATCCAGGGCTGGCGCCACACCGGATAGCCGCTCGAAATCACGACCGGCCGCGGGTCGCCGAAGCCTCGCGCACCGCCCAGCGTGCCGAGGTAATGGTCGAACGAGCGGTTTTCCTGCATCAGGATCACGACGTGCTTCACGTCCTGGATCGTGCCGGTCACGGTGGCCGCCGGAATGGCCTGCGCGCGGGCGATGCTTTCGGGCAGCATGCCCGTGAGCGCGGTGGCGCCGGCGAGCTTCAGCGCATCGGCGATGAATTGACGTCGTGTTGTGGGTTTGTTTTGCATGATCGCTCTCTGTCTTGGATGGCTGGCCCAGGGGCCGGCGTCGGTCAGTGGCACGCGCTCGCGCAGTGCAGGACGGGCGTGGACGCCGAGCCCGGTGCGGCCGCGCGCGCGGCCGCCATGCTGGCTGGCGTGCCCGAGTCGCCGTCACCGCAGGCGGCCAGCGTGCACAGGAGTGCGATCATGAAAACGCCGCGCCAGTGCGGAAAGCGGCTTTCCGGCTGACGCGAGTTGACGGCAGGCTTTCGATCCGATTCGAGTCGGATTCCTGAATGATCGAGACTGTTGCTGCGTGCTCCGTATTTCATTACCCCTCCAGACATGAAAAATGGACAGCAGAGGATATCGCCCGAATCAGAACAACTTCATGACAGGCCACCCGCGCGTGCCTGCCACTTGCAACAGCTTCGAGTCGGGATTGGTGGCGACCGGATGCGTGACGTAGTCCAGCAGCGGCACGTCGTTGATCGAATCGCTGTAGAAGTAGGTACGTTCGAAATCGGACAGCGCGTAGCCAAGTGAGGCCAGCCACGCGGCGGTGCGCACGATCTTGCCTTCGCGGAAGCTCGCCACGCCCGTGCTGCGCCCGGTGAACGCGCCGTCCGGCGTGCCGTCGTCGGTATCGAGCTCGATGCCGAGCAGGTGCTCTATGCCGAATTCCGCCGCGATCGGCCGCGTGACGAACACGTTGGTCGCCGTCACGATGCAGCAGAGATCGCCGTTCTCGCGATGGCGGTCGACCAGCTCGCGCGCCTGCGGCGTGATCGCCGGACGGATCACTTCGTCCATGAACCGCGCATGCCAGCGTTCGAGCACCTTGCGCGGATAGCGGGTGAGCGGCGCGAGCGTCACGGCGAGATACGCGTCCATGTCGAGCGTGCCCGCCGCATAGTGAGCGTAGTGCTCGTCGATCAGCGCCACGTGTGCGTCGTCTTCCCGCCAGCCGACCCGCGTGATGAAGCGGCTCCAGGCCTGGTCGCTGTCGAGCGGCAGCAGCGTGTGGTCGAGGTCGAACAGCGCGAGATTCTTGTGCATGGAGGGTTCCTTGTGTTGCGTGTTCATGTGCCGATGCGCTTCTCGATCGCGTCCTTCGCGTTCCTGCCGTCGATGGTCGTGACGCCGTCGAGCCACTTCGACAGCACGCCGGGGTTCTTCTTCACCCATTCCTTCGCCACGGCGACCGGATCGGCGTGATTCATGATCGGCACCATCAGCTGGTTCTCTTCGTCGGTCGTGAACTTCAGGTTGGTCAGCAGCCGGCCGACGTTCGGGCAGCGTTCGAGATAGCCGGGCGTGACGAGCGTATAGACCTTCGCGGAGCCGTAGTTCGGGCCGAACACGCTGTCGCCGCCGTCGAGATAGGCGATCTTGAAGTTGATGTTCATCGGATGCGGCTCCCACGCGAGGAACACGATCATCCGGTGCTCCTGCACCGCGCGCGTGACCTGCACGAGCATCCCGGCCTCGCTCGATTCGACCAGCCTGAAGCCGCCGAGCCCGAACTCGTTCTTGTCGATCATCCGCTGGACCAGCGCGTTGCCGTTGTTGCCGGCGCCGATCCCGTAGATCTTGCCGTCGAGCTGGTCGCGGAATTTGGCAATGTCGGCAAAACTCTTGAGGCCCTTGTCCGACGCGTATTGCGGCACGGCCAGCGTGTAGCGCGCGCCGACCAGGTTCGGCTGCGGCAGCTGGTGGACGGCGCCGGCGTCGACGAACGGCTTCACCGTCGGCGTCATGCTCGGATCCCAGTAGCCGAGGAACGCGTCGATCTGCGCTTTCTTCACACCGGCCAGCACGATCGGCGGCGACGCGATCGTCTTGGTCGCCTCATAGCCGAGCCCGTCGAGCAGCATCATCGCGACACCGGTGGTGGCGGCGATGTCGCTCCAGCCGACATCGCCGAGCGTCACCTTCCTGCAGACGTCGCCTTCCGACGCGTGAGCGGGGGCCGTCGCCAGCGCCGTCAGCAGTGTGGCGGCCAGCATCCATGCCTTCTTCATCATGTGGGTCTCCTAAGCAAGTGTTCCGGATCGTGTTGCCTGAATGGTCTGACGATTGATCGTGCTGATCGGATGAAACAAACGAACTTGGGTCTGGCTTTGTAGTTTTGCGTACCGTATATTAGAACGCACAAAATCGCAAGATCGCACAAAAATACAACTTGCCGGTTGCCGAGGTGGGCCACGGGCAGGCGAGGGCAGGAAGAATCGGGCGCCGGCCCAGGCGGGCCGTGCTTCATCAGGTAGACCAGGCAAAGCAAGGAGACCTCGCATGATCAGTCAGCTGGAAATCGTGTCCCGCCTGTTGCTGGCGGCATTGCTCGGCAGCATCGTCGGCATCGAGCGCGAGCGCTTATCGTGGGCGGCCGGATTGCGCACGCACATGCTGGTGGCGGTGGGCGCCGCGCTCGTGATGGTCGTGTCGGCGTTCGGTTTCGCGGATATCCAGGACGCGAAGAACGTGTCGCTGGACCCGTCGCGCGTCGCCGCGCAGGTGGTGTCGGGTATCGGCTTCCTCGGCGCCGGGTCGATCATGCTGCGCGGCGAGATCATCCGCGGCCTGACGACCGCGGCGAGCCTGTGGGTCGTGGCGGCGGTCGGGCTCGCGGTGGGCGGCGGCATGTACGTGGCCGCGATCGCCGCGACGGCGATCGTGCTCGCGATCCTGGCGGGCCTGAAGCCGATCGAGAAGCGCTTCTTCGCCGCGCGGCAGCGCTGGGGCGTGCGGATCCTCGCGCGCCGCGGCACGGTGAAGCTGACGTCGCTGCAGGCGATGCCCGGCATCGACCAGGCGCGCATCGTCCAGTTCATCATCGAGCAGGACGACGCCGAGCCGGACGACGACCGCATCCACGTGGTGTTTTCAAAGATGACGAGCCGCGAGTTCCAGGCGGTCCGTCAATCCCTGCAGACCCTCGTCGGCATCAAAAAGATGGAGGAGAGCGCTGCGTAGTCCGCCGTTCGAATAACATTGGCGTTCATTCCGAGGACATTCCATGTGGCAAGAAGAGCGATACCAGAGGATCCGGCTTCTGCTATCGAAGATGCAGCGCGTGTCGACCGACCGGATCATGGCCGACCTGAACGTGTCGCGGGAAACCGTGCGGCGCGATCTCGTCGATCTCGAGGCGCTCGGTGAACTGAAGCGCGTACACGGCGGCGCGGTGCAGGTGGGCGACGAAGCGCCGATCGCCGAGCGCGCGCAGACGCACGTGAAGGCGAAGCTGGCGATCGCCCGCGCGGCGGCCAGGCTGGTCACGGGCTCGCAGACGCTGTTCATCGATGCGGGCACGACCACGACGCTGCTGGCCGAGGAACTGGCGAAGCTGTCGGGCCTCACGATCATCACGAACTCGATCGACGTCGCGCTGAAGATGCGGTCGAGCGACCCGGCGCAGGCGAACAACGAAACGATCCTGCTCGGCGGAATGATCGGCAGCCGCGCGGCCGCGACCGTCGGCGACGGCACGGTCGCCGAGATCTTCCGCTACCGCGCCGATCTCGCGCTGCTGTCGCCGGTGGGCGTCGATGCCGTGCGCGGTGCGACCAACTACGACCGGATGGAAACCGAAGTGGCGCGCGCGATGGTCAGCAACGCGGCGGACGTCGCGATCCTGGCCGATTTCAGCAAGCTCGGCACGAACAGCCGGATCAGTTTCTGCGAGCCGGCGCGGATCGGCACGCTGGTGACGGATGCGAAGGCGGAATCGGTCGACAGCTTCAAGGGCCTCAAGAAGGTCATCAAGCGCATCGTGCTGGCGTAGCGCCACGCGCCGAGGGCACGATCGGCGGCCGTTATGGCGCCCATGCGGCGCACATTCTGTCGGCGCGCATTTTAGCGGCGTAATAGATTCGCCGATACAACGCAGGCTTGCCCAGCGGCGCACCGCTGCTGTGCTCGGGCGCCGACCTCCTTCCCGCGTCGCGCCACGCGAACCGGCTGGCCGGCATCGTCGCGCGCGTGCTCGAGGTCTGAACCGGCGCGCACCGCACCAGCCATCGTGTATGCTTGCCCGCATCGTTCAAAGGGCAGGACAACATGAAGACACCGGCACACCCCAAGCCTGAGGTGCGGTTCAGGATGCGTATCCAGCAAGCCGACACGATCGCGCTCGGGCCGGGCAAGGTCGCGCTGCTCGAAGCCGTGCGCGAGCATGGTTCGATTTCGGCGGCGGCGCGCAGCCTGAAGATGTCGTACCGGCGTGCGTGGTTGCTGATGGACGAACTGAACCGCTCGCTGAAATCGCCGGCGACGGTGTCCGAACATGGCGGGCAGAGCGGCGGTGGCAGTGTGCTTACGCCGGTCGGCGAGGAGATCATCCGCCTCTATCGCGGGATCGAGGCGCGCGCTTACGCGGCTTGTGCCGACGACATCGCCGCGCTCACGAAAATGGTCCGGCGCTGAAGGGCGTGCTGCACGTGTGTGTTCCCGCAGAGCCTCTGCAGGCTGACGACGGGCTTTCACTGACGCCCTGAGGGGCAGCGCGCAACGCCTGCCGCGAAACGAACCTGACCTTAGCCGTGCCGCAGGCAAAAGCGCGACGCGTCGCCCGTGGCGGCATCCTGCGCCATCCCGTCGCGCGACTGCGCATCGAGCCGCCCGATCAGCTCGACGAAACTGGCGACGCTCGCGGTCCGCAGCGGGTAGTACGCGATGTGGTGGCGTTCGCAGATGCGCTTGAGCAGGTTCATCGAATCGTGGTCGACACAGTCGACCGGGAACACGACCATCCGCGCACCCGGTAGCGCCGCCGCGAGCAGGCCCTTGCGATCCTCGATGCCGCCGTCGTGCAGTGTTACCTCACCGCCAGCCGTTTCGACGATCCGCTTGATCGCGCGGTTCGAGCCGGGACGCCCGCCGACATACACCAGGCGCGTACGCTGAAGGATCGACAGCGGATCGGCCGCGCGTTCGGCCGGATCGTCCGCCGACGCCTGCACCGCCTGTTCGATCGCGCTCGCTTCGGCGCGCAGTGTCTTCACCATCGCCATCAGTTCGTCGAGCCGCGCGCGCATCGCGCGGGCGCTCGCCTGTTCCGCGGCGATCCGCTGCTCTGCCGCCTCGCGGCGGCTCGTGTGCAGCGCGAGCCGTTCGTCGCGCGCGGCCAGTGCTTCGCGCAGTTCGTGGACTTCGTCACGCAAGACGCTTTCCACCGCCAGCGGCTGCGCGTTCTGGCGCGCGGCGAGGGCATCGCGCTCCTGCAGCGCCGCGTCGCGCTGCGCGCTCATTTCGTGCAGGCGCACCTGCTGCCGTTCGATCTTCGCGTGCAGCGCCGCATTCTCTTCCTCCAGCGCGACCAGCCGCCGGATATCCGCACGATTGGCCGCGCCGACCAGGTGCGACAGCATGTGCAGGTCGCCGAACGCGGCCTGGCGCACGCCCATCGTCGTGCGTGGATGCGTCATCAGCGCCCAGTACGCGGGCGGAATGTCGCCGCTCGTCAGCGCTTCCTTCCAGCGCGCGAGGAGTTCGTCCGCATCCTTCGCGCTGTCGAACGCGCGGATCGCGCCGGCGTAGCGCTCGTCGAGCGCCTTGTGCAACGCCTTCGCGCCGGCCGTGCCGTCGATGGCGAGTTCGACGGCCGCGTGATGGATCTCGAGGTCGGTCGCGCGCTGGCGGTCGAGGTCGGTGAACTTCGGCACGAGCCTGCGCAGTTCGTGCGTGGTCAGGCAGGTGCCGATGATCGAGCAGTGCAGGTTCGCATCGAGTTCGGACAGGCGCGTGCGGCGCTTCAGCTCGGTCGGTTGCGCGCGCGACGGCGCGCAGCATGCGTCGATCCGCGTGCCGGTTGCCGCGGGCAGGGTACCGCCGGGCGTCGAAAGATCCGCCGTGCGGGCAAGGCGAAAAGGCGGAGCGTGCATGTTGACCTCTGTCCGGCCTGGTCGGGCCGGAGACGGATGCGCGAAAGATTCGCGAAATATACCACGGAATATAACGCTGGAAATTCCGGGGAAATCACGGAGCAAGGCCGCGCGGCACGGTCAGCAGAGCACGGTCGAATGGTCGGTGAACGGCAGTGCGGCAGGGGCTGGGGCCGGTGCTTCGGGCGAAACGGGGAGCGATGCCGGCGCGTGACGTGCCATCACGTACTCGACGCACAGCCCGACGAACAGCACGTCGACGTGCTCCAGCGCGGCGACCGCGTCACGCATCGCGACCGGGTCGTTGCTGAACGAGTCGGAAAACACGTCGTCGCGCGTGCGTTCGAGGCGGCGTGCGTGGCCGATCACCCGTTCAAGTTCGGGCAGGCGCGTGAAGCGGGCGGCGCGGGCGGCGCCTTCGAGCGTCGACAGCAGTTCACGAAAGCCTATCGCGGACAGCGCATCGTCCGGCCAGCCTTCAGCGTGCGCCGCCGAGAACATCCGGATGAAACGCACGACGCTGCCGCGCAGGCGCCGGAACGCGTCGACGACATCCGTGACCTGCTGCGCGCGCGCGTCGCTCGACAGCGGCCTGAGTGCGCGGATCTTGCGCATGAGCGGCTGTTCCCGTGCGGCGCGCTGCGGGGCGCGATCCGTCGGCGTGCGGGGCATGGCGAGTCTCCGGAAGTGCAGGTATCGATGTATTCTAAAGAATATATCGAGCGAGCAAAAATGACGGCACCGTGGAGGAGACACGGTGCCGTCAACGGCCGGAGCGGCCGACAGGTCAGTCGAAGCGACTCACGGCCGTTCCGGACGCGGCCGTGACGAGGAGGGACCTGCCGCCGGGCAGGAGGATCGGCGAGTGGCGGGACCCCCATCCGGCCCAAAGCCGCGAACGTGCCTAATGCTGCCGTGCCACCGCCGCCGGCAGCACGACAGCCCTCACACCCGCCGTCTGGTCCACGGTCGCCCGGCCACCGTCGTGAAAGAACGCCTGCTCGGCGGCATTGTTCATCACGAGGATGCTGATGCGGCGATTGATCGGTTCGTCCGCCACATTCTTGTCGAGCGGCAGGGCATCCGCGAGCCCGCGCACCTGGAGCAGCTTGTCTTCCCGCAACCCGCCCGCGACCAGCGCACGCCGCGCGGCGTTCGCGCGATCGCTAGACAGCTCCCAGTTCGAATAGCCCGTGGAACCGTCGGGATACGGCGTCGAATCGGTATGCCCCGCGATCGACACGCGGTTGTCGACATCGTCGAGCGCGGACCCGATCTGGGTGAGGATCGCGGTGGCATAGTTTTCGGGTTGCGCGCTACCCGACGCGAACATCGGGCGCTTCAGCGAATCGACGATCTCGATGCGCAAGCCCTCGTTGGTGATCGCGATGCGGATCTGGTCCCGGTACGCGCGCAACGACGGGCTTTGTGCAATCGCCGCGGTCAGCTTCGCCTTCAGGCGTTCGAGCTTTTGCGTATCGACGATGCTGGCGAGTGCCGCGGGCGAGCTGGCCGGCACCGGCTGCGCTTTCGCGTCGATCGCCGGCGTCGGGTCGGACATGTCGCGGCCACCCCCTTGCACCACGCTCGGGCGCGGCGCCTGCGCGTCCTGTCCGCCCGACAGCAGCGTCGACAGCGGTGTGTTGAAGTAGTCCTCGATGCCCTGCTTGTCGTACTTGGAAACCGAGCCGAGCAGCCACATCAGCAGGAAGAACGCCATCATCGCCGTGACGAAATCGGCGTAGGCGATTTTCCAGGCGCCGCCGTGATGGGCGTCGTGGTGCTCGCCTTTCTTGCGGCGCACGACGACGAGCGATGCCGCGACGGACGGTTTCGACGGGTTGGAGCGATTGTCGGCCATGGCGCCTCCGTTACGCGGCCTTGGGCGACTTCGTCGCGCGCACGGCCTCGTCGAGCTCCTTGAAGCTCGGGCGATCGGCGGTGAACAGCACCTTGCGGCCGAATTCCACCGCCACCGGCGGCGCGTAGCCGCTCATCGACGCGAGCAGCACGGCCTTCACGCACTGGAACGGCTTGGCCGCGGCGCGGCCCTTGGCGTTGAGCAGATCCGCGAGCGGACCGACGAAGCCATACGCGAGCAGGATGCCGAGGAAGGTGCCGACGAGCGCGCCGGCGATCATCTTGCCGAGCACGGCGGGCGGCGCGCCGACCGAGCCCATCGTGTGCACGACCCCCATCACCGCGGCGACGATGCCGAACGCCGGCAGGCCATCCGCCATCTTCTGGATCGCATTGGCCGCGACCGACGCCTCCGCATGATGCGTATGCAGTTCCTCGTCCATCAGGTCCTGCATCTCCAGCACGTTCACGTTGCCGCCCGACATCATCCGCAGATAGTCGACGATGAAGTCGAGCAGGTGATGGTCTTCGAGCACGTGCGAATACTTCTGGAACAGCGGGCTTTGCTCGGGCGCATCGACGTCGGCCTCGAGCGCCAGCATGCCGTCCCGACGCGCCTTCTGCAGCAGCTCGTACAGCAGCGCGATCAGTTCGACGTATTGCTGCTTCGTGTAGCCGCCGCCCTTGAAGCAGGTCGGCAGACTCTTGAGCGTCTTCTTCAGCGTCGTGACCGGATTGCTGACGACGAACGCACCGAGCGCGGCGCCGAAAATGCATAGCAGCTCGAACGGTTGGAGAAGGGCCGGCACATGGCCGCCCACACCGACAAAACTGCCGATCACCGACCCGATCACGACGATCCATCCGATGGCTACAAACATGATTACCTCGTCCGCGACTTGTGCTGCTGCATCCGTTGTTCAACAGCGAGCGGGGCGCCCGGCTGTCCCGCTCCATGCCCGCGATGGCGCCGATTCGCTGCAAGGCGACGTCGATCGGCGGGTGTTGATGCAATAACGGCGATCGTCTGGACAACTGAACCCGTAATTGCACGGATCACGCGTGGCGCAGGGGCCGCACACGTTTGCGCGTGCCGATGTGCGCAACTTTATTGATCGAAGTCAAAAAAATGCGTGGCCATCGCGTGAACGACTGGACGGATGTGAGCGGGAAACGGGGCGGGAGTGATGCAGCCCTCTCCGAAACAGGATGGCGCGGGATGCCCGGGAACGTGGCGGGCATCGCCGGTTGAACGGCAGGGTTTTCATCAGGACAACCGAGGCGCCGCACGATCCATCATGGCGAAAGCGCTATCGCAGCCAACCGCAGGAGGGCGCACCGTGACGTCCGATTCCATTCCCTCGACCGCCTTCGTGTTCGCCGGCGGCGGCAGTCTGGGTGCGATCGAGGTCGGCATGCTCCGCGAGCTGGTCGCGAGCGGCGAACGGCCCGATTGCGTGATCGGCGCGTCGGCGGGCGCGATCAACGCCGCCTATTTCGCCGGCCGGCCGGACGCGGACGGCATCGCGACGCTTGAAGCGCTGTGGTGCAGGATCCGCCGCCAGGACGTGATGCCGTTCTCGATGCGCAGCCTCATCGCGATGCTGCTGCGCAACCGCCCGCATCTGGTCGAGGCCGACGCGCTGCGCCTGTTGCTGGAAAAGAACCTGCCGTATCGCCGGATCGAGCAGGCCGCGTTGCCGCTCCATATCGTCGCGACCGACGTGCTGAGCGGCCGCGAAGTCGTGCTGTCGGCCGGCCCGGTCGTGGATGCGGTGCAGGCCAGCGCGGCGATTCCCGGCGTGTTTCCGTCGGTCAGCATCGACGGCATGGAACTCGTCGACGGCGGCGTCGCGAACAATACGCCGATCTCGGTGGCGATCGCGCTCGGCGCCAGGCGGATCGTCGTGTTGCCGGCCGGGTTCGCCTGTGCGTTGCGCGTCCCGCCGCGCAGCCCGATCGCGCATGCGACGCACGCGCTGACGCTCGTGATCGCGCGGCAACTGGTGCGCGATCTGGAGCTATACGGAGCCCGCGCGCACATTCATGTCGTGCCGCCGATCTGTCCGCTCGAGGTGTCGTCCTATGACTATTCGCAGTGCGCACAATTGATCGACAAGGCCGCGGAACGCACGCGCGCGTGGATCGAGGAGGGCGGGCTCGCGGTGTGTGCGATTCCGGGCCAGCTGCGCGAGCACGATCATGCTGCGGTGCATTCGCATTGATCGTTGCTCACGCACCGTGCAGCCGCATGGCCGGTGAACGCCGGTTGCCGGGTTGCCTGGGCCTCTTGTCGGAAATCGGTAAAAAAACGGCACCGTGCCACGCGCCACGGTGCCGCCAACGGCCTGGAAGGCCCCACTGGTCAGTCGATCGCGCGCATCGCGTGGCGCAGCTCCTGGTAGCTGCGCAGCCCCGCGACACCGAGTTCGCGGCCGATTCCGCTGAGGCCGAACCCGCCCCAGCACACGTGCGGGTAGATGAGCTGCGGCGCGTTGATCCACACGAGCCCCGCGCGCACGCGCTGCTGGAATTGCTTCGCGATGGCCGCATCGCGCGTCACGACGGTCGCGACGAGCCCGTAGCGCGTGTCGTTCGCGAGCGCGATCGCTTCGTCGTCGGTGCGGAACGATTTCACGCACGCGACGGGGCCGAACACTTCGTCGGTCCACAGCGGGTTGTCGGCGGCCGGCTCGGCGATCACGACGGGCGCCATGAAGAAGCCGTCGCCGCCGGCATCCGCCACGCGGCCGCTGAAGGCGACGCGTGCGCCCGCGTCGATGCCGTGCTGGAGCATCGCTTCGACGCGCGTGCGTTGCGCGGCCGAGATCAGCGGCCCCATCGCGACCTGCTCGGCGGCCGGCGGCGCGACGACGAGCGCGCGCACGGCCGTCTCGAACGCGGCCATGAAGCTGCGGTACACGCTGTCGTGCACGAGGATGCGCGCGGTGGCCGAGCACATCTGGCCCGCGTTCGTGAAGGCGCCCGCGACCGCGAGCGACACAGCGACGTCGAGGTCGGCGTCGTCGCGCACGATCAGCGACGACTTGCCGCCAAGTTCGAGCGTCACGCGCTTCATGTCGACGGCGGCGGCCTGCATGACCTTGCGGCCGGCCGCGGTGCTGCCGGTAAACGAGATCTTGTCGATCAGCGGATGCGCGGTCAGCGCCGCGCCGACGTCGGCGCCGCCGTTCACGACGTTGACCACGCCGGCCGGCACACCGGCTTCGGCGACGATGTCGAGCAGCGCGTGTTCGGTCGGCGAAGTGAGTTCGGACGGCTTCAGCACGACCGCGCAACCGGCGGCGAGCGCGGGCGCGAGCTTCCATGCGGTCGTGACCATCGGGAAGTTCCACGGCATGACGAGCGCCGCGACGCCGACGGAGTCGTAGAAGCGCTCGGCGGTGACGGCGTCGCTCGGCAGTGCGACCGGTTCGGCCGCGAACAGCGCCGGGTCCTCGCACAGCGTCGCGTAGTACGCGAACGTCGCGGCGACATCGCCGACATCGGCGTCGGCTTCGAACGGCGGCTTGCCGCTCACCTGCATCTGCAGCGCGGCCAGGCGATCGCGGGACGCTTCGACGCGTTCGGCGATCGTCGCGAGAATCCGGCCGCGCTCGGCCGGCGGCGTATCGCGCCAGCCGGCGAATGCATCGCGCGCGGCGCGTACCGCGGCGTCGACGTGTGCAGTCGTCGCGAATGCCTGCCAGCCGATCGCGGCACCGGTCGACGCGTCGAAGATCGGCGCGCCGGGCGCGTCGGCAGGCGTGTGCGCGGGCTGGCCGGCGATGTGCGCCGCGGGCAGCGCGAACGTGCCGGTGGGACGGGAAAGCTCGGCGGTGGACATGAAGGTCATCCTGTCGGTCGGGTTAGCGGTAGACGACGCCCGGCATCACGCAGAGCATCTCGAACGCGAGGTTCGCGCCGGTGAGCGCGGTGGTGCCGGTCGGATCGTACGGCGGCGCGACTTCGACGAGGTCCGCGCCGACGATGTTCAGGCCCTTCATCCCGCGCACGATTTCGAGGCCCTGCTGCACGGTGAGGCCGCCGATTTCCGGCGTGCCGGTGCCGGGCGCGAACGACGGATCGAGGCCGTCGATGTCGAAGCTCAGGTAGACCGGCGTGTCGCCGACGCGTTCGCGCACCTGCGCCATCAGCGGCGCGAGCGACTTGTTCCAGCATTCCTCGGCCTGCACGACGGTGAAGCCCTGCTGGCGGCACCAGTCGAAATCGTCCGCGTGGTAGCCGGTGCCGCGCAGGCCGATCTGCGTGACCTTGTCGCATTGCAGCAGCCCGTCTTCCACCGCGCGGCGGAACGGCGTGCCGTGCGCGATCTTCTCGCCGAACATCGTGTCGTTCACGTCCGCGTGCGCGTCGACGTGCACGACCGCGACCTTGCCGTACTTTTTATGCAGCGCGCGCAGGATCGGCCACGCGATCGTGTGGTCGCCGCCAAGCGTGATCGGCCGGCAGCCGTTCGCGACGATCTCGTCGTACGCCTCCTCGATGCGGCGCACCGAATCCTTCAGGTCGTACGGGTTGGTCGCGACGTCGCCGATGTCGGCCACCTGCAGCGAGTCGAACGGCGCCGCGCGCGTGGCCATGTTGTACGGGCGCAGCAGCACGGATTCGGTGCGGATCTGGCGCGGGCCGAAGCGCGAGCCCGAGCGGTTCGACGTGCCAAGGTCGAGCGGCACGCCGACGAAGCACACGTCGAGGCCGTCGGTCGTCGCGGCTTGCGGCAGCCGCATCATCGTGGCGATGCCGCCAAAGCGCGGCATCTCGTTGCCGCCCATCGGTTGATTCAGTTCGCGGGGCATGGGCCGTCTCCTTTATTTGAGGTCAAGCGATCGGCCGATGGTAGAGGAGAACACGCGCGCGAAGATTTTGAAGTCGCAACGTTTACATCGACGGGCTTCGATGCAAGTGGCGCCGCCGCATCGACGCGGCGCAACCGAACGCCGCGGCGCGGCGCGGCCGGGTGGGTCAGCGCGAGATGCCGGGCGATGCGGTGCCGTCGTGCGCGCCGGCGGAAGGGAGCGTGGTGGTGGCCGAACCCCACGCGGCGAGTTCGCGCTTCGTGCGTACGCCGAGCTTCGCGAACGCGCGCTTCACGTACGACTCGGCCGACGCAACGCGCACGCCGAGGATCTCGGCCGTCTCCGGCACGGTCTTGCCGGAAAGCAGGTGCTTGCAGGTTTCGTATTCGCGCTTCGACAGCTTCACGCTGTCGGCCGCGATCCGCGCATCGAACTGCGCGAGCGGATGGACTTCCGGTGTGGGATGCGCGACGCGCCGTACGGCCGTGGTCGACGCATGCAGCTCGAGCAGCGGAAACAGCACGTCGCTGATGCTGCGAAAGCGATTCATCTCGGCGAGCGTGAACGGCGGCCGGTCGCGGCCGCGCTCCAGCGCGATCGAATGCTGCGAATAGCGCGTGCCGCGCGCGAGCACGCATTCATGGCCGATATGCACGTCGTCGAACAGCCGCTGGCGGAATTCGCCGGGCGGGATCGCCGCGATGTCGCGCACGACCAGCATCGTCCCCGTCTTGCCGCGCAGCCCGGCGAACAGCGGATCGCTGTCGAGAAAGCGCTCGTAGTAGAGCGTCATCACGTCGGAGATTTCGGTGGATTCGGTGTCGATGCCGCTGCTGCCGATCCATTCGCATCGATAGCCGGTGGGCATCGAACCGTCGACGCGCGAACGCTCGACGTGCGCGACGTCGAGCGGCACCACTTCATTGAGCAGTTGCGTGAGGCGCGGCACGAAGTGCGGCGTGCCGACCGTCTCGATCAGCTCGCCCAGCGCCTTGAACGACACGTTGAAACGGTCGTTGTCGCGATGGAAGGGGTTCACGTTGAGCAGCATGCGGTTCCCCGGGTGAAAGGCGGCGCGATTGTAGCGTTCGCAACCGGAAACGTCATTAGGGGGAAACACCGTCGGTTGTCCTGCCGACCCGTTTGCCCCGGAAAACACCGCTTGTCCCCCCCGGAGGGGGGCATACCGGGGCAGTGTAAATGAGTAACTTTGTCTCTGCTTTTTTCAATCAAGAGACGAAAGATTCACATGACCAAACTGATCAAGGACATCCTGCCGCTCGGCGCAGGCATCGGCGAATTCACGAAGCTCGACTTCGGCATGGACGAGAGCGACTGGCGCGCGGCGGAAGGCAAGAGCGGCAACTACATCATCGGCTGGTGGGAAGGCAAAGCCGGCTCGGTGGAGTTTCCGGAAACCGCGGCCGACGAAGCCGTGTGGCTCGTCGAGGGCCGGATCGCGCTGACCGACGTCGAAGGCAACCGCAAGGAATTCACGCCGGGCCAGGGCTACCTGCTGCCGGCCGGCTTCGCGGGCCGCTGGGAGACGATCGAGGACGCGAAGAAGTTCTACGTGCTGCTCGAGCAGTCGTGATGTCCGAAACCGCCGCCGGGCGCGTCGTCCGTGTGACGCGCGCCGGGCGGCGGTTTCGCTTTTCGCGTGTGATGGCTGGGATCATGGAAATGGAAGTCAAGACAAGAGAGACTGCACCGGAGCAGGCGCACGCAATGCGTGGCGCGCCGGTCGCACTGGGCGTCGAGGCGGCGCTCGCGAATACGAAGCTGTTCCCGTACTGGCTCGACAACCCGGCGGCGCCGGCCACCGAGCCGGAACTCGTCGGCGACGTGACGGCCGACCTGCTGATCGTCGGCGGCGGCTTCACGGGGCTGTGGGCGGCCGTGCAGGCGAAGGAGCAGATGCCGCACCTGAACGTGGTGCTGATCGAGGCCGGCAAGGTGGCGCACGGTGCATCGGGCCGCGCGGGCGGGATCATCTCGACGTCGGTGATGCACGGGCTGCCGAACGCGGTGCGCGTGTTCCCGAACGACATCGCGCAGCTCGAGGCATTCGGCCATCACAACCTCGACGGCTTCGAGGACACGCTGAAGCGCTACGACATCGACGCCGATATCGAGTGGAACGGCGAGATGACGGTGGCGGTCGATCCCGAGCACATCGCGCACCTGAAGGGCGACTACGACCTGCATCGCGAGTACGGCCACAACGTCGTGCTGCTGAACCGCGAGGAAACGCTCGAACAACTGAATTCGCCGCTGTTCGCGGGGGCATTGTGGTCGCGCAACCGCAGCGGCATCGTGCATCCGGCGAAGCTCGCGTGGGGGCTGAAGCGCGCGGCGCTGACGCTCGGCGTGAAGCTGTACGAGCACACGCCGCTCGTGACCGTGAGCGACGAAGGCAGCACGGTGTTCGTGACGACGCCGAAGGGCAGCGTACGCGCGCCGCGCGTGGTGTTCGGCAGCGGCACCGCGAAGGTCGGGATTCCCGACATCAACCGCCGCGTGATGCAGGTGCGCGACCACGTGCTCGCGACCGAGCCGCTCACCGACGAACAGCTCGCACGGATCGGCTGGAAGAACCGCCAGGGCGTGTACGACACGCGCACGCAGCTCAACTATTTCCGGCTGACGAAGCACAACAACATCATCTTCGGCGGGCTGGTGAGCTATCACTTCGACGGCGACCCGGAACCGCACCAGGACGGCCAGCGCGAAACGTACTACCGGCTCGCGGAAGCGTTCTATCGCACGTTCCCGCAGCTGTGCGACGTGCGCTTCTCGCACGCGTGGGGCGGCCCGATCGACTACTGCTCGCGCGGCTCGGTGTTCGCGAAGCGCTATCTCGGCGACAAGGCCGTGTTCGTCGCCGGCTATACGGGCTTCGGCGTCGCGGCAAGCCGGTTCGGCGCGTTCATGGGGCTGAACATCCTGTTCGACCGCGACAGCCCCGAGCGCAAGCTCGACATCGCGAACCAGAGCCCGAGCTACATCCCGCCCGAGCCGATGCGCTGGGTCGCCGCGAAGATCACGTTCCATGCGTTCGACGGCGCGGATGCGGAAGGCGGCTGGAAGCGCGCGTGGATCAGCGGCATCAAGGCGATGGGCTTCCCGATGTAGACGACGACGGGGCGGCCCCGCGCCGGGGCGCCCCGTCATGGCGGCACGACAAAAAACGATCCCGAGAGGACACGGTCCGCGCCGCGGACACGGAGAGAGACACCAGATGAATGTAGTCAACCTGCAGGATGAAGCGCGACAGGAAAGCGCGCTGTTCGTCGTCGTGATGCTGCTGCTCGGCATGCTCGGGCCGACGGTTTTCCTCGGCCTGCCCGCGATCGTCGGGCAGGTCGAGCGTCATTGGGGCTTCGGCGAAGCGGCGCTCGGGCTGTCGAGTTTCATCGAGGTGCTCGGCGAATCGACCGGTACGCTGCTCGTCGCGTTCGTGCTCGGCCGCCAGCCGGTGCGGTGGGTGCTCGCGGGCGCGGTGACGCTCGCGGCCGGCGCGAACCTCGGCACGCTCGCGACGCACGGGCTCGTTGCATATTCGACGTTGCAGTTCATCGCGGGCGTCGGCTCGGGCGGGCTGAACGGCATCGCGCTGCGCTACCTGTCGTATTCGCGCGCGCCGGAACGCAATCTCGGGATCATGCTGATGGGGCAGGTGACGTGGAGCATGGTGCTGCTCGCGACCATCTTCCCGATGCTGAGCGACGCATGGGGCGCGCACGGCGTGTTCGGCTTCGTCGCGTGCGTGCTCGGCGTGTTCGTGCTCGCGACGCCGCTGTTTCGCCGCGGTGAGACGCTGGCCGCACCGGCGCCGGACGGCGTGGCCGGCCGCATCGACCGCAAGGGCGCGATGCTCGTGCTGTGCGCGCAGCTCGCGCTGTATGGCGGCGTCGGCGTCGTGTGGACCTTCCTCGAGAAGATCGGCACCGCGGCCGGCCTGAGCGGCCAGTCGGTGTCGCTGGTGCTCGGCGCCGCGAACATCGCGAGCCTCGTGATCTGCGCGGCGATGCCGAAGCTCGGCGCGGGCGCGGGCCTGCGCCGCTGGGCGCTCGTGAACCTCGGCGGCTGCGCGGTCGCGGCCGTGCTGCTCGCGCTGCCGGCCTCGGCCGTGACGTTCACGCTCGGCGCGATCGTGTTCATCGGCTGCTGGACAGGCGGCGCGCTGCTGATCTACGCGACGATTCCGCAGTACGACCTGGTCGGCAAGTCGGCCGCGTTGTCGCCGGGCTGCGTCGCGCTCGGCTATGGCGTCGGCTCGGTCATGGGCGGCTCGCTGATCGAGCGCGCGGGCACGCAGTCGGCGCTGGTCGCGGCGATCGTGCTGTGCGCGGTGGCGTTCCTCTGCTACCGGCGGCTGCGGCCGGCCGTGTTCGGCAGGGAGCGCGGGCTCGCAGTGGCATCTGAATGACGGTGGCGACGCGCACCGCTGCCGATGGCGGTGCGCGTCCGGTTCGGTTCATCGGCGTAGGCGGCGAGCGTGACGTGCGAGGCGCGTCGGGCTGGCCGGCCGGGTAACGCGCACACGCGCAGCGGCTTGAAGCATGTTCTCGAATACTTCCGATCTCGATCTCCGGCTCATCCGGGTCTTTCTGGCCGTCGTCGACGCACGCGGCATCACGGCCGCCGAGGCGTCGCTCGGCGTGCGGCAGTCGACCATCAGCACGCAGCTGTCGGCGCTCGAAGCGCGCGTCGGCTTCAAGCTGTGCGATCGCGGGCGCGGCGGCTTTCGCCTGACGTCGAAGGGCGAACGCTTCGCGGCCACCGCGCGCACGCTCGTCGCGGCCACCTCCGAATTCGTCGCGCGGGTGCGCGACATCGACCGCAAGCTGGTCGGCACGCTGTCGATCGGGCTGATCGGCCAGGCGCCGCTCGTCGAGAACGCACGCGTGGCCGATGCGATCGGCGCATTCCGCAAGCGCGACCAGGCGGTCACGTTCGCGATGAAGGTCGCGTCGCCGCAGGAGCTGGAGGAAAGCCTCGTCAACAACCAGCTCGATCTCGCGATCGGCTATTTCTGGCATCGCGTGCCGGGGCTGCTCTATACGCCGCTGTTCACCGAGCAGCAGGTGATCTACTGCGGGCGCGGGCATCCGCTGTTCCATGCGTCGCGGCCGGCGACCGCGGACGACCTGCAGCTTCACGACTGGGTCTGGCGCACCTATCCGGTGCCGGAGGAGCAGTATCCGCTGCCCGAGCGGCGCGTGACCGCGAGCGCGGACAGCATCGAGGCCGCGACGATCCTGATCCTGTCGGGCGGCCATCTCGGCTATCTGCCCGCGCATTATGCGGAGCCGTTCGAGCAGCGCGGGCTCGTGAAGGCGGTGGGCCGCACGACGTTCAGCTTCGACGTGCCGCTGCATCTCGCGATGAAGCGCAGCGCAAGCGACAAGCCGATCGTCGACGCGTTCTGCGAGGACCTGCTGCGCGCGTTCAACATCAAGGCGGCCGCGCTGGCCGCTTAGGGCCACGCACGCCGCGCGTTCAGCAGTCCACCAGCACCCAGTCGAACAGCTCGCGGCGCGTGCGCACGCCGAGCTTCGCGAACGCGCGCTTCACGTACGACTCGGCCGTCGACAGCTTCACGTCGAGCTGCTGCGCGGCCTCGGGCACCGAGCGCCCGCACAGCATCAGCCGGCAGATCTCGTGCTCGCGGCGCGACAACTGCACGTCCTGCCGTTCCAGGCGCGCGTCGAAGCCCGCCTGCGACGCGGTATTCACCGCCCCCGACGCCACGCGCCGCGCCGCGCAGCTGCGCGCATGCAGCTCGAACATCGGGAACAGCAGGTCGACCATCTGCCGGAAGTGGAACAGCTCGTCCATCGTGAACGCGGGCCGCCCGACGGTGCGCGCCAGCCCGAGTGCGTATTGCAGGTGCGCGTTGCCGTGCACGAGCATGCATTCCTGCTCGATGCCCGGCTCATCGAAGATCCGCCGGCGGAACTCGCCGTGCGCGATCCCTTCCACGTGGCGCTGCACCAGCAGCGTGCCGGCCTGGCCGCGCAGCGGCGCGACCAGCGGATCGGCCTGGCAGTAGTCCTGGTAGTAGACATCCATCACGCGCAGCGTGTCGGCCGCGAAGCGCAGGCTGCCGCTGCCGAGCCATTCGACGACGAAGCCCGACGTGCTGCCCGTATCGGCGCGCCAGCGTTCGAGGTGCACGGCGTCGGCGTCGATGCTGTCGTTGACGAACTCCGTGACCGCGCCGACGAAATCCGGCGTGCCGACCGCGCGCAACGTCGCGCCGAGCGTATCGGGGCGCACACCGATCAGGTAGTGGCCGCGGGCGGCCGGGTCGGGCTGGAGAAGTCGCATGGTCGGGCGTGGGCGGTCAGGGGACAGCACGACGTTACGCGAACGATAACCGCGCGTCAGCCGGGAATTCACCGAATCAACCCGACCCATTTCGTGCGTTGTCCCCAAAACGATGACAAGACCGTGCGCGCGGCGGCCGGAATTCGTCCAAGCCCCGGCGGCGGGGGGGCATACCGCCGTGAATCGTCTGCCTATAGTGAAAGCACTTCGAAAACCTGATCAACAGAAAGGACAGGCCATGCAGATGCAACCGACGCCCGCCGCCGTCAAGGATTCGGCACCGGCGGATTTCGTTCTCACCAACGCGAAGGTCTACACCGTCGATCCGCACAAGCCGTGGGCACAGGCGGTCGCCGTGCGCGACGGCAGGATCGTCCACGTCGGCGACACGGCGGCCGTGCAGGCGTACGTCGGCGCGGATACGAAGGTCGTCGACGCGGCCGGCCGGCTCGTGCTGCCGGGCTTCGTCGAATCGCACTGGCACTTCGAGACGACCGCGTTCGCGTTCCAGGCGTTCGTGAACCACGAGAATCCGCAGCAGGTGCTCGCCGCGCTGCGCGCGTACGTCGAGTCGCATCCGGACGAGCCGGCGATCACCGGGATGGGCTGGGTGCAGGCGACGATTCCGCCGGCGCTGCTGCGCAAGGAGACGCTCGACGCGATCTGTGCGGATCGCCCCGTGTGCCTGCTGTCGACCGATTTCCATTCGATGTGGGTGAACTCGAAGGCGCTGGAAATCGCCGGGATCGACGCGTCGACGCCGCCGGTGCAGGAAGGCGCGAGCTGGTTCGAGAAGGATGCCGTGACGGGCGAGCCGACCGGCCTGATCGTCGACGGCGCCGCGTATTCGTTGCTGATGCAACGGATCAGCGCGGCCGGCCTGCTGCCGACCGGCATCGACCTGTACCTGAAGTCGATCCCGCCGTGGCAGAAGAAGCTGTGCGCGGCCGGCGTGACGACCGTGTTCGACGCGGGCTTCTTCGATCCGAGCGGCGACCAGTCGCTGCTGTACGAGACGCTGCAGACGATGGAGCGCGCGGGCGACCTGAAGCTGCGTGTGGTGGGCAGCGTCGCGGTGATCGGCGAGATCGACGATCCGGTCGGCACGCTCGTCAAATACCGCGAGCAGTACGATTCGCCGCTCGTGAAGGCGCGCGCATTGAAGCTGTTCCTCGACGGCACGGAAGCGAACCACACCGCGTACCTGCTCGAGCCGTACGCGGACCGCCCCGACACCTGCGGTGCGCCGACGATGCCGGCCGACACGTTCAACCACTACCTGGTCGAAGCCGATCGCGTGAACGCGAACGTGATGGTGCATTGCGTCGGCGACGCGGCCGTGCGGATGGCGCTCGACGGCTTCGACGCGGTCAACCGCACGAACCCGCCGCGCGACCGCCGCCACGTGATCACGCATGCGTTCCTCACGCATCCGGACGACATCCCGCGCTTCCGCCGCGCGGGCGTGATGGCGAACACGCAGCTGCAGTGGGGCGTGGTCGACGCGTACACCGAGCAGCTGCACGACCACTACGGCCATGAGCGCTGGAGCAACATGTACAAGTTCCGCACGTTCCTCGACGAAGGCGTGACGGTGTCGATCGGCATGGACGGCCTCGCGTGCCAGTGCCGCTGCCAGCACAAGCCGCTCGAGCACATCGAGTCTGGCCATACGCGCCAGCTCGCGGGCGAGCCCGATGCGCCGGTGTTCCCGGACCTCGCCGAGCGCCTGAGCATTCCGCAGCTGATCGCCGCGTACACGATCCACGGCGCGTACCAGCTCGGGATGGAGCACGAGGTCGGCTCGCTCACGCCCGGCAAGCGCGCGGATCTCGTCGTGCTGGAGCACGACCTGTTCGAGGTCGGCCAGTACGACATCGGCCGCATCGACGTCGCGCTGACGATGATGGACGGCCGTGTCACGCACGTGGGCGAGGATTTCGGCATGCGCACGGGCGTGCAGGCATCCTGATCGGTTTGCGGTTTTTGATTGGCGTGACGACGCGGCGAAGGAAGCTTTCAATTCGCTTCCGTGTTGTGCCGATCGGGGCATCCGCCCGGAACCGGATGCCCCGATTGTGCGGCGTGTCCCCCTAACGGCAGGGCAGACCGGCCAATTTCCTCTGGCTACATTTTTCCGGACCGAAGCACACACCGTTCATCGCGAGCGGATCATGATATCGACGGAGGAAACCATGGCAGGGGATTGGAGCAAGCATCTGAAAACGGCATGCGCGGCGCTCGCGCTGGGCGGCGCGCTGTGGGCCGGCGTGCCGGCGGCGCATGCGGCGGACGTCGTCAACGTGTACAACTGGGGCAACTCGATCGGCAAGGCGACGATCGCGAACTTCGAGAAGGCGACCGGCATCAAGGTCGTCTATCAGGAGTTCGATTCGAACGAGACGCTGCAGGCGAAGCTGCTGTCGGGCACGTCGGGCTACGACGTCGTGGTGCCGTCCGACATCTTCTGGGCGCGGCAGCTGCAGGCCGGCCTCTACCGCAAGATCGACAAGAGCCAGGTGCCGAACTACGGGCTGCTCGATCCGGACATCATGAAGGTGCTCGCGAAGGACGATCCGGGCAACCAGTTCGGCATTCCGTGGACATGGGGCACCGACGGGCTCGGGATGAACGTCGAGAAGGTGAAGGCCGCGCTCGGCAACGACGCGCCGCTCGACAGCTGGGCGCTGCTGTTCGACCCGAAGTACGCGCAGAAGCTGAAGCACTGCGGCATTTCGGTGCTCGATTCGCCGGTCGATGCGTTCGGGATGGCGTTCGTCTACCTGAAGAAGGATCCGAACACGACGAACCCGGCCGACTACCAGGCCGCATACGAGCTGCTGAAGACGGTGCGGCCGTACATCACGCAGTTCAGTTCGAGCAGCTACATCAACGACCTCGCGGGCGGCGACATCTGCGTCGCGCTCGGCTGGTCGGGCGACGTGAACGCCGCGCGGATCGCGGCCGCTTCCGCGAAGAAGCCGTATCACATCAAGTACGTGATCCCGACCGAGGGCAGCGCGATGTGGTTCGACATGATGGCGGTGCCGAAGGATGCGCCGCATCCGGACGCCGCGCTGAAGTTCGTCAACTTCGTGCTGTCGGAGAAGGAGAGTGCGAACCTGACCAACGACACGTCGTATCCGTCGGCCGTGCCGTCGTCGAAGCACCTGGTGCGCGCCGACGTGACGAGCGATCCGGCCGTGTTCCCGCCCGCCGACGTGATCCGCAAGCTGAGCCTCAGCAAGCCGGTTCCGCCTGAGCTGATGCGTCTGCAGAACCGTCTCTGGACGAAGCTGAAGACCGAGTAAGCCGGCCGCCGCTTCTCCCCACTCCCGCACACCTTTCGCGCGCCCCGCCGCTCATCGCGGCGGGCGGGGGCGCGCGCGTCCCGACGACCACCCACACCATGAAAATCACACACATGACGGCGCTGTGCCTGCTGGCGTTCGAAGCCGCCTCGGCATTCGCGCACACGCCGCAGGCGACCGACGCGAGCCGGATGAAGGCGCTGCAGGCGCAGGTCACCGCGCTGCAGCAGCAGGTGAACGCGCTGCGCGCGAGCATGCTGGCGGCGAAGCCGGCCGGCGCGGCAACGACGGCCAATGCCGCCTCGGGCGGCACGCAGATCGGCTCGATCAACACGTCGGCGGCCGCTGCACCAGCCGCCGATGCGGCGCCGGCATTCACGAACGACGACCTGCAGCAGATGCGCGAGCAGATCGCGAACGCGTCGCTGAAGGTCGACTCGCTGCAGGAAGCGGCGACCACCGGCCCGCTCGCGGGCCTGAGCATCACCGGCTACGTCGATCCCGTGTACCTGTTCAACCGCGCGCAGCGCACGTCCGGCTTCCAGTTCCTGAACCACGACCCGGGCGCGTACGACTACTTCAACAGCACGATCGGCGACGTCTACCTCGACATCAAGAAGACCTTCGGCGTCGGCCCGATGGCGCCGGCGGCGGAAATCGTGATCCAGCCTAACCGCGGCTTCGGCAACGTGTTCAGCAACGCGCACGGCGGCGTCGGCAACAACATCATCACGCAGGCGGTGGTCACCGTGCCGCTCAGCACGACGCGTACCTTCGAGATCGGGATGATGCCGAGCCTCGCCGGCTACGAGGTGCAGCCGTCGACGCAGATGCTGACGCTCACGCACGGGCTGCTGTACGACTTCAGCGAGCCGGGCAACCTGATCGGCGTCGGGCTGAAGGGCTCCAACGCGGCGATGACGCGCTTCTGGCAGGTCGTGATCGGCAACGAGGTGCTGCGCACGGCGGGCGCGATCGCGAACGCAGCGAACAACACGACGAAGACCAACTGGACGCCGACGATCACCGCGCGCTTCGACAACGCGACGTCGACCGCCTTCGACTTCGGCATTTCCGGGATGCTCGGCCGGCAGTCGCTGTTCTCGCCGTGCGCGCAGGCGGGCGGCTACGGCTACCAGTGCAATGGCTCTTCGCCGACCGGCCTCTACAAGTACGTGGAAGCCGACGTGACCTATACGCACGACAAGACGCAGGTCAACGCGCAGGCGGACTACGGCGAGCTGCAGAAGGGCGCGTGGAACGGCGGCACCGCGCGCTGGTACGGGATGTCGCTGCTCGGCCATACGAAGTGGACGACGTCGTGGGTCGGCCGCATGGGCGCGACACTGCGCTTCGACTACCTGAACAACACGTCGAACGGCGGCGGCGGCACCAACATCCAGTACGGGCTCGCGGGCGGCAATCCGTCGGTGAACGGCTCGAGCGGCTTCGGCATCGATCCGGCGTGCTTCCAGGGCTCGTCGACGAACGGCACCGAGTGCAAGGGCGCGCAGCGTTATGCGATCACGGCCGACCTGCTGTTCTATCCGACGCAGCAGATCACGGTGAAGCTCGAATACCGCCGCGACGCGGCGAACCACCCGGTGTTCCTGAAGAGCAACGGCACGTATGCGCGCAGCAACGACCTGGCCGGGATGCAGTTCATCTATTCGTTCTGACCATTCTGACCGTGCTCGCCGTTCCGGCCGGCGTGCGTGCCGGTCGGGCGGCTGCGCGATGCATCACGTTCCGGGCCGCGCAGGCCCGGAACGCATTCAACCCAGGAGATTTGACCTTGAAGCTGCACACCTTCGTGACCGACATCACCGATCCGCGCGAGCGCGGCCGCCTGATCGGCGAGCGCTTCGCGCCGGCGATCCGCGAGACGGTCGCGCTGTATCTCGCGTTCTTCCCGAAGCTCGGCATCGCGCCGCAGCGCGCACGGGAGATCGGCGAAGCGAGCCTTGCCGCGCTCGGCGCGTGGTGCCCGCGCCTCGCCGCCGAAGTCGAGGCGATCGCCGACGGCGTCGACCTGCCGCGCTGGCAGCTCGCGTGCCTGAACGCACGCACCGAGATTCTCGCCACCGCACCCGCATCGGCCGAAGGCGAGTGCTCGACGACCGTATACGCCCCGGCCGGCCCGCAAGCACCGCGCACGCTGCAGACGTGGGACTGGCACGACAGCCTCGCGCCGCAGGGGCTGCTGATGCAGATCGCGACGCCGCACGGCCGCACCGTCAAGCTGTTCTCCGAATTCGGGATGCTGGCGAAGCTCGGCGTGAACAGTGCGGGCCTCGGGCTGCACTTCAACATCCTGCATCACGCGAGCGACAACGACAGCGCCGGCGTGCCCGTGCACGCGATCGCGCGGCGCCTGCTCGAAGACGCGACGACGGTGCAGGAGGCGATCGACATCGCGCGCACCGCACGCGTGAGCGCGTCGACGGTGCTGACCGTGTTCACGCGGCACGACGCGAACCCGCGCGCGGCGAGCATCGAGTTGAGCCCGTCAGGCGTGGGTGTGGTGGTGCCGCGTCCGGACGGCTGGCTGCTGCACACGAACCACTTCCTCGATCGCGCGCTGAGCGGCGGCGAGTGCATGCCCGACAGCTCGACCACGCGCGAGCGCTTCGCGCACCTGAACGACGTCGTGAGCGGGATGACGAGCGCCGACGTACGCGAGCGCGCGGCGGCGATGTGCGGGGCGGCCGGCGACCAGGCCGTCGTGTGTTTTCATCCGGACCTGTCGATGCCCGACACCGAGCGCTGGGAAACGCTGCTGACCGTCGGCATCGATACCGATACGTGCGCGCTCGACTACGTGGCGGGCAATCCGCACGACCTCGCGCGGGATGGGGCTCGGCGGTTCTGACGTGATGCACGACGCACGACGCGTGGTCAGCGGTAGCGGTAGAGCCGGGCGGCACGCGCGGGCCGCCCGTGCGTTGCCGACGCTTATGCGTCGATGCGCTCGACCTTGCCGACCAGCAGCCCATACGACAGGCTGCCGGCGAGCGCCATCGCGGCGATATAGGTGATTGCGTGCGAGAAGTCCGCGCCGTTCACGAGCAGCCCGATCACGATCGGCGTCGCGATCGCTGAAAGATTGCCGATCAGGTTGAACACGCCGCCCGTGAGGCCGATCAGCCGCGCGGGCGCGAGCCCCGAGACGAGCGACCACGTGATCGACGCGAAGCCGTTGCCGAAAAACGCGATCGTCATGAACGCGATCACCCAGCCGGTTGACGTCACGTAGTTCGCGCCGATGATGCAGGTCGAGATCAGCAGCCCGGAGATGATCGGCAGCTTGCGCGCGAAGCCCTGCGACGCGCCGCGGCGCATCAGCCAGTCCGACAGCACGCCCGAGCACAGCACGCCGACGAACGCGGCGAGGAACGGCAGCGACGCGAGGAAGCCGGACTTGATGAAGTCCATCCCCCGGTACTTGACGAGGTAGGTGGGGAACCACGTGAGGAAGAACCACAGCGTCGAGTTGAGCGCGAACTGGCCGAGATAGATGCCCCACAGCTTGCGCCGGCCGAGCACGACGCCGAGGTCGCGCCACGTCGACGGTGCGCGTTCGGTGCGCGCCGCGACGCGGTCCTCGAGATCGACGAGGCCGCCGCCGTCGCGGATCAGCGTGATCTCGGCCGCGTTGACGCCGCGAAACGCGCGCGGCTCGCGATACACCGCATACCAGATCGCGGCCCAGACGATGCCGGC
Source organism: Burkholderia sp. Se-20373 (assembly GCF_017104705.1). NCBI lineage: Bacteria > Pseudomonadati > Pseudomonadota > Betaproteobacteria > Burkholderiales > Burkholderiaceae > Burkholderia > Burkholderia sp. Se-20373. The sequence continues at coordinate 32,426 of NZ_JAAGPH010000002.1, forward strand.
GAGGCCGGTCGCGACGAACACCATGTGCCAGCCGAGATGCACCTGCAGCCATGCGAGCACCGGCGTGAGAAACGCGAGGCCGACGAACTGGCCCGACGTGTAGCCGCCGATCGCGCTCGCGCGTTCGCGGGTCGGGAACCAGGTCGTCACGACGCGGTTGTTGATCGGATAGGCAGGCGCTTCGAGCGCGCCGACCGCGAGGCGCAGCACGATCAGTCCGACGAACGAGCCCGCGAAACCGAGCAGCAGCGTCGCGGCCGACCACAGCGCGAGTGCACCCGCATACAGCACGCGCGGCGACACCTTGTCGACGAGCCAGCCGCCCGGGATCTGCATCAGCGCGTAGGTCCAGCCGAACGCGGAGAACACGAGGCCCGCGCGCACCGGATCGATGTTGAGTTCCTTGAACAGCGCGGGCGCGGCGATCGACAGGTTGCTGCGGTCGAGATAGTTGATCACGACGGTGACGAACAGCAATGCGAGGATCAGCAGCCGCTTGCGGCTGGGCGCCGTTGTCTGCGCCGCGGCTGCACGGGCGGCAGGATCGGATGCGATGCCGGCATGTGCGGGCAACTGTTCCGGCGGATTGGCGTGGGTGCGCGACGCGGAATGAGCCACGGTTGTCTCCTGTGTTCTGTGCCAGGCCGTCACCCGCGAGCGGGGCGGCCGAATCGAATGGCGTTGGGGCGAACGTTAGAGCCGTGGCGGGAAGTGCGTCAACATTTGAGCAGGTATCCCTATTAATGGGACGTAGCGCGCTCAATATCTGGGAAAAGGCGGCGGTCGCGCCGCCGCCTGCATCAGTTGGCCATCGCTTCCTTCGCGCTGACCCAGCCCTGCACCGCACCGGCGTGCGGGTTGCGATACCGCACCTTCAGCCACTGGAAATCGGCACTCGCGTCGATCAGCTCGACCGTGTCGCCCGCGACGACGTAGCGGCGCGTCGGGTCGTCGTTCATTGCATCGTGCAGCGGCAGGCGCGCCGGACGCACCTTGAACGTGACGGTGCCGCCGCCGTACGCGTCGGGGCGGCGCGACACGCGCTTGCCTTGCGCGTCGTAGGTCAGCAGCATCGACGACGGGCCGGAATCGGTGTCGAGCAGGTCGCGCAGGTCGTCCGGTATCGCTTCGCTGGACTGGTACAGATACAGCTTGCCGCTCGCGTCGAAGCGGTACGCGTCGGTGTACCAGATCGGGCCGCCGCGGCACGCGCTGTACAGCGTGCGTTCTTTCGGCTTCGCGACCACGTTGATCAGGTCGTCGCAGTTGCCATGCGGCAGGTTGCCCGCCGGCATGTGCAGCAGCTCGAACTGCTGGCGTGCGGCGTCGTACAGGTAGATCCCGTAGCTGTCGTTGACCATGCCGAGCGTCGCGTGCATGGCGAGATCGCGGTGGCCGTCGAAGTTGTAGTCGTCCGACGAGAGGTGATAGTGGCCTTCCTCGTCGCTGGCGGTGACGTCCAGCGTTTGTGTCTTGCCGCTCGGCAGGAAGCGCACGGTGATGTGCGCGCTGTCCGCGCGTTCGACGCGAGCCGTGACGGTGTCGTCGACCTTGAACGTGAGCAGCGGCTTGGCTGCGTGCGCGGCAGGCGCGAGCGATGCGCAGGCGGCGAGCAGCAGCGTGGTCGCGGCGAGGCGGGGAAACGGAGAGCACGTCATGAGCAGGCGTAAGAGCGAAAGTCGAGGAAGAACCGGCTGGCGACTGCCTAGCCGCGCGTGCTGTCGTCCTGAAAACCGTTCTTGCCGCCGAAGATCTCCTTCAGCGCGGCGCGCAGCGTGACCGGGTCGTATTGGCCGGGCGCGAGATGGATCACGTAGCGCGTCTGGCCGTCGAGCCGCGCGGCGAGGGCGGGTTCGATCTCGACGTCGATCGTGTCGTCCGTCAGGCGCACCGACAGATCCTTGACGCGCGCGTTGACCTGGTCGCGCACCATCACCTCGATCAGCGCGTCGTCCGGAAAGCGCGACAGCGCGAAGCAATAATCCTGCTCGGCGTCGTGACAGTAGATGTTGGCGAAGCTTTCGTCGTCGTCGAGATCGGACGTCGCCGCGCCGATGGTGGCGTGAAGTTCCATGAGTGTGGGTTCCTGCGTAGGGGAGTCGGGGTTATCGGGTGGAATGGTGTGCTGTTTCGATGGCGGCTGCCGCATCGGGCGCGACGCCGATATCGCACGACGCATCGGCATCGCGCGCCTTCAGCCACAGGCCGAATTCGCGCATGACTTCAACGACGGGCCGCAGCCGGTCGCCGTCGGCGGTCAGATCGTACTCGACCCGCACCGGCACTTCCGGATAGACGGTCCGACGCACGAGCCCGGCGTCTTCCAGCGCGCGCAGGTCGAGCGTCAGCATCCGTTGCGAGATGCCGGGCATGTCGCGCCGCAGGTCGCTGCAGCGCCGCGGCCCGTCGAGCAGATACGACACCAGCAGCAGCCGCCAGCGGCCGCCGAGCAGGCGCATCGCTTCTTCAACGGAACATCCTGTCGCACTCGTTTTCATCGCGCCGAATCCTGGTCGGTAAATTTTTTGTGACTACGGCACAAACGACTGCCGTCTTCTCAGCCTTGCGCCGATGCGAGATATTAGCGCCCGCGTCGCGGCGAATCGATACATGGACAACCCACGAAGGACACGCATGAAGCTCTATCACGCTCCCGGAAGCTGTTCCCAGGCCATCTGCATCGTGCTGCACGAAGGCGGCATCGACGCGGAAGTCATCAAGGTCGACGCGCGCAAGCATGTCATTGAAGACGGGCGCAATTACTACGACGTGACCGAACTCGGCTACGTGCCGCTGCTCGAACTCGACGACGGTACGTTGCTGCGCGAAGGGCCGGTGATCGCGCAGTATCTCGCGGATCTGTGTCCGCAGGCGGCGCTCGCGCCCGCCTACGGCACGCTCGCACGCTATCGGCTGATGGAGTGGCTGAACTTTCTCACGGCGGAAATCCACAAGGGCTTCATTCCGCTGCTGTACGCGGTGCAGGCGGGCAAATACGTCGACCCGGCGAGAACGAAGCTCGACAGCCGTTTTGCGTGGATCGATCGCGAGCTCGACGGCAATACGTTCCTGATGGGCGACACGTTCACGGTCGCCGATGCATACCTGTTCGCGCTGACGGGGTGGGGCAAGGCCGAGTGGATGCGGTCGGTGTACCACGCGGATATCGACCTGACCGGCTATGCGCATCTGCGTGCATGGTACGAGCGGGTGCGGGCGCGGCCGGCGGTGCAGGCGGCGCTGGAGGCCGACGGGCTGGCGCGGTAGCGTGTTGCGGCCGTGGCCGTGGTGGAGTCGGCGCGTCGTTTCACCGTATCGACGCCACGCCACGCCGCACAGCAAAACCCCGCGCTATAATCCCCGCCATGAAATTCCTCCGGACCGTCATCCTGCTGCTGCTTTGCGCGGTGCTGCCCATCAGCGGGCTGGCAGCCAGCGGGCTGGCCGGGGAATGTCCGATGATGCAGCAGGGCATGTCGATGTCGATGGACACGGACGCCGGCATGTCCGCCGACATGCCGGGCTGCGATTCGATGCAGTCGTCGCCCACTGACAAGTCACACGCGAAAGCGAAGGGCATGTCCTGCAAGCTGACGGCGCAATGCCAGTTCGGCAGTCTCTATCATCCGGCCGCTCGCGCCGAAGTCAGTCGTCCCGCTGCCTACGCCAGCACCGTCGCGTTCCATTACGCGCAAATCCTCCCGGTCCGCGATCCGAACGGATTGTGGCGCCCTCCACGCCTCAACTGATCCCGATCCGATAGGTTCGCCGCATTCGCGGTGAGGTTCGTCCTGTATCAGGACGTGGAATCCCTATGGGGTTCCGCCGTTGGGGTTCAACCATGTCATTCCATCCCGGCACGCCGCTTGCGCGGCGTGCACGTCGGCGCGCGCCCATGCTATGGGCGGCGCTGCTGGTGGCGGGCGCCGTTCACGCGCAGCCATCGCCTGTCACGCTGGATGCCGCGCTGCAGTCCGCCACCAATCATTCCGCTTCGATGCAGGCCGCGCAGGCGTCGGTGCGTGCGAGCGCGGAGGCGGCCGTGAAAGCCGGCCAGCTGCCCGACCCGATGCTCAAGGCCGGCATCGACAACCTGCCGGTCAATGGCGGCCAGCGCTTCACCGTCGGCCAGGACTTCATGACGATGCGCCGCATCGGCATCGAGCAGGAGTGGGTGTCCGGCGACAAGCGGCGCCTGCGCTCGGCGCTCGCCAACGAGCAGGTCGGGCGCGAGCGCGCCGGCTATCTCGCGCAGCTCGCGAGCGTGCGCCAGCAAACCGCGACGGCCTGGCTGAACGCCGTCTACGCGAAGCAGGCGCTCGCGCTCCAGCAGGCGCTGCTCGATCACATGAACCACGAGCTTGAAGCGACGAAGGCGTCGTATCGCGGCGCGAAGGCGAGTGCGGCCGACGTCGTCCAGGCGCGGGCCATGCTCGCGCAGACGCAGGATCAACTGCTGAAAGCGCAGCAGGTCTACCAGACCGCGCTCATCGCGCTGTCGCGCTGGACCGCCGTGCCGGTCGACGACGTTGCGGGCACGCCGCCCGCGCCGGAGTCGTTCGTGTCGTCGCTGCCACCGGACGAGTTGCGGCTGTCGCAACCGGCGCTGATCACGGCCGCCGACGATATCGCGGTGGCCGAAGCCGATACGGCCGTCGCGAACAGCGAACGCAGCCCGAACTGGACGTGGGAAGTCGCGTACCAGCAGCGTGGCGGCGCGTATTCGAACATGGTGTCCGTCGGCGTGACGATCCCGCTGCCGCTCAATCGCAAGAACCGCCAGAACCGCGACGTCGCCGAAAAGGCCGCGCTCGCGACGAAGGCGCGCCTGATGTACGAGGACACGCTGCGCCAGGTGCAGGCCGACATCCGCACGCAGTCCGCGACGCTCGCGAGCGGTCGTGCGCGCATCGCGAATCTCGGCGACGCATTGCTGCCCGCCGCCGACCAACGCGTGCAACTGGCGAACGCGGCCTACCGTGCCGGCACCGGCTCGCTCGCCGATACGTTCGCCGCGCGCCGCGCGCAACTGGAGGCGCAATTGCAGGTGCTCGATCTCCGGCGCGAGGTGTCGCAGGTCTGGGCACAGCTCGAATACCAGGTCGTGCCGTCGACGCTGGCCGCCGCGCAATAAAGGAGAACGACATGACGAAGCAAACATGGGCCCGCGCGGCCGTGCTGGCGTTCGCCGGCGCCGCGCTGCTCGGCACGGGCTATTTCGTGGGCGCACGCCATGCGGCAAGTGCCGCGACTGACGCCGCCGCGTCGGCCTCGACCGGCCAGCCCGGTTCGACGAGCGGACGCCAGGTGCTGTACTGGCACGACCCGATGGTGCCGAACCAGCACTTCGACAAACCGGGCAAATCGCCGTTCATGGACATGCAGCTGCAGCCCGTCTACGCGGACGAAGGCGGCGGCGCGTCCGGCATCCGGATCGATCCCGGCCTGCAGCAGAACCTCGGCATCCGCTATGCGACCGTGCGCCGGCAGCAGACGGCGGCCGGATTCGATGCGGTGGGCACCACGCAGTTCGACGAATCGCGCGCGGACGTCGTCCAGTCGCGCGTGACCGGCTACATCGACCGTCTCTATGCGCGCGCACCGATGCAGCGCATCGCGAAGGGCGCGCCGGTGGCGTCGCTGTTCGTGCCCGACTGGCTCGCGCCGCAGGAGGAATACCTCGCGCTCAAGCGCGGCGGGATGGACGCCAGCCTGCTCGATGCATCGCGTGCACGGATGCGGGCGCTGTCGATTCCCGACGGCATGATTGCTAGCCTCGATCGCACCGGCCGCGCACAGACGCATGTCGTGCTGACCGCACCGGAAACCGGCGTCGTCAGCGAGCTGAACGTGCGGGACGGCGCGATGGTCGCGCCCGGTCAGACGCTCGCGAAGATCGCCGGGCTGTCGACGCTGTGGCTCATCGTCGAGGTGCCGGAAGCGCTCGCACTGAACGTGCAGCCGGGGATGGCGGTCGACGCGACGTTCGCGGGCGACCCGGCGCGGCACTTCACCGGACGCATTCGCGAAGTGCTGCCCGGCATCAGCACGAGCAGCCGCACGCTGCAGGCGCGCGTGGAGATCGACAACGCCGCGCTGACGCTCACGCCCGGCATGCTGATGCGCGTGCAGGTCGCCGCGCGGCAGACCGTATCGCGCCTGCTGGTGCCGTCCGAGGCGGTGATCGCGACCGGCAAGCGCTCGATCGTCATCGTGAAGAACGGCGATGGCCGGCTCCAGCCGGTGACGGTGACGACGGGCAACGACGTCGGCGGCGACACCGAAGTGCTCGGCGGGCTGAACGAAGGCGACACGGTCGTCGCATCGGGGCAGTTCCTGATCGATTCCGAGGCGAGCCTGAAAAGCGTGCTGCCGCGGCTGGAAAGCGGCGCCGGCGCAAGCGGGGCTGCGGCGACGCCGATCGCGGCGGCACCCGTCTACGAAACCACCGGCAAGGTCGAACAGGTCACGGCCGACGACATCACGTTCTCGCATCAACCCGTTCCGGCGCTCGGCTGGGGCGCGATGACGATGGCGTTCGGCAAGCCGTCGGCCACCGCGTTCCCGGACGTGAAGCCGGGCCAGACGGTGCGCTTCGCGTTCACGCCAGGCGACGACGGTTACCGGCTGACGAAGGTCGAACCGCAGGGAGGCGAACGATGATCGCGCGCATCATTCACTGGTCCGTCCACAACCGCTTCCTCGTGCTGCTCGCCACCGTGCTGATCGCCGCATGGGGCGTTCATTCGCTGCGGCAGACACCGCTCGATGCATTGCCCGACCTGTCGGACACGCAGGTGATCGTGAAGGCGTCGTATCCGGGCAAGGCGCCGCAGATCGTCGAGGATCAGGTGACTTACCCGTTGACGACCACGCTGCTCGGCGTGCCCGGCGCGAAAACCGTCCGCGCATATTCGTCGTTCGGCGACGCGTTCGTCTACGTGCTGTTCGACGACCGCACCGATCCGTACTGGGCACGTTCGCGCGTGCTCGAATACCTGAGCCAGGTGCAGAGCCGTCTGCCTGCCGGCGCGACGGTTTCGCTCGGGCCGGATGCGACCGGCGTCGGCTGGGTCTACGAGTACGCGCTCGTCGATCGCACCGGCCGCCACGATCTCGGGCAACTGCGCGCGCTCAACGACTGGTTCCTGAAGTTCGAGCTGAAGGCAGTGCCCGATGTGTCGGAAGTCGCGAGCATCGGCGGCATGGTGCAGCAGTACCAGGTCGTGCTCGACCCCGACAAGCTGCGCGCGTACGGCATCACGCAGGCGGAAGTCGCGAGCGCGCTCGGCAGCGCGAACCAGGCGTCCGGCGGCTCGGTCGTCGAGCTGGCGGAATCGGAGTACATGGTGCGCTCGACCGGCTACCTGCGTACGCTCGACGATTTCCGGCACGTGGTGCTGCGCACGAACGACGCCGGCACGCCGGTGCTGCTCGGCGACGTCGCGCGCATCCAGGTCGGCCCGGCGATGCGACGCGGGATCGCCGAGCTGAACGGGCAGGGCGAGGTGACGGGCGGCGTCGTCGTGATGCGTTCGGGCAAGAACGCGCTGACCACGATCGACGCGGTGAAGGCGAAGCTCGCCGACCTGAAGCGTTCGCTGCCGCCCGGCGTCGAGATCGTCACGACCTACGATCGCTCGCAGTTGATCGAGCGCGCGGTGGGCAACCTGAAGGACAAGCTGATCGAGGAGTTCGTGATCGTCGGGCTCGTCTGCGCGGTGTTCCTGTTCCACCTGCGCAGTGCGTTCGTCGCGATCCTGGCGCTGCCGCTCGGCGTGCTGGCCGCGTTCATCGTGATGCGCTACCAGGGCGTGAACGCGAACCTGATGTCGCTCGGCGGGATCGCGATCGCGATCGGCGCGATGATCGACGCGGCGATCGTGATGATCGAGAACGCGCACAAGCATCTCGAAGCGTACGACCACGCGCATCCTGGCGAGCCGATCACGGCCGCGCGACGCTGGGAACTCGTCGCGACGTCGGCCGCGGAAGTCGGGCCCGCGCTGTTCTTCTCGCTGCTGATCATCACGCTGTCGTTCATCCCGGTGTTTTCGCTTGAAGGGCAGGAAGGCAAGCTGTTCGCGCCGCTCGCGTTCACGAAGACGTACACGATCGCCGCCGCCGCCGGCCTGTCGGTGACGCTGGTGCCGGTGCTGATGGGCTATCTCGTGCGCGGCCGCATTCCGCACGAGCACGCGAACCCGATCAACCGCGTGCTGATTCGCGCGTACCGTCCGCTGCTCGAAGCGACGCTCCGGCGCCCGTGGGTCGCGATCGGCATCGCGGTCGTCGCGCTGGTGCTGACGGCCGTGCCGCTATCGCGGCTCGGCGGCGAATTCATGCCGCCGCTCGACGAAGGCGATCTGCTGTACATGCCGACCGCGCTGCCCGGCATCTCCGCCGACAAGGCGAGCGAGCTGCTGCAGCAGACCGACCGGCTGATCAAGACCGTGCCCGAGGTCGACACGGTGTTCGGCAAATCGGGCCGCGCCGATACCGCGACCGATCCCGCGCCGCTCGAGATGTTCGAGACGACGATCCGGTTCAAGCCGCGTAGCGCTTGGCGGCCCGGCATGACGCCGGAGAAGCTCGTCGACGAACTCGATCGCACGGTGAAGGTGCCGGGCCTGTCGAACGTGTGGGTGCCGCCGATCCGCAACCGGCTCGACATGCTGTCCACCGGGATCAAGACGCCGGTCGGCGTGAAGATTTCCGGGCCGGAGCTGGCCGGCATCGACGCGATCGCGAAGCAGGTCGAGGCCGCGGTGAAGCCCGTGCCGGGTGTGACGTCCGCGCTCGCGGAACGGCTGAACGGCGGCCGCTACATCGACGTCGACATCGACCGGCTCGCCGCCGCGCGCTACGGGCTGTCGGTGGCCGACATCCAGTCGGTCGTGTCGACGGCGGTCGGCGGTGACGACGTCGGCGAAGTGATCGCGGGGCGCGAGCGCTTCCCGATCAACCTCCGCTACCCGCGCGAGGTGCGCGATTCGGTCGAGAACCTGCGGCAGCTTCCGGTCGTCACCGCGCGCGGCGCGCAGATCCGCCTGGGCGACGTCGCACGCATCGCGATTGCCGACGGCCCGCCGATGATCCGCAGCGAGAACGCGCGACTGTCCGGCTACGTGTACGTCGATCTCCGCGGCGTCGACCTGAGCACCGCAGTGCGCACGATGCAGCAGGCCGTCGCACAGCAGGTCGCGCTGCCGCCCGGCTATTCGATCGCGTGGTCGGGGCAGTTCGAGTATCTCGAACGCGCGGCGGCCAAGCTGCGCACCGTCGTGCCGGTGACGCTCGTGGTGATCTTCGTGCTGCTGTTCCTCACGTTTGGCTCGGCGGCCGATGCGCTGCTGCTGATGTCGACGGTGCCGTTCGCGCTGGTCGGCGGCTTCTGGCTCGTGTGGGCGCTCGGCCACGCGGTGTCGGTCGCGACGTCGGTGGGCTTCATCGCGCTCGCGGGCGTGGCCGCCGAATTCGGCGTCGTGATGCTGCTGTACCTGAAGGGGGCGCTGCAGCGCCGGCTCGATGCCGGCGAACCGTTGACCGATGCGCTGCTGCTCGACGCGATCCGCGAAGGCGCGGTGCTGCGCGTGCGGCCCAAGGCGATGACGGTGGCCGTCGTGCTCGCCGGCCTCGTGCCGATCATGGTCGGGCACGGCGCCGGTTCCGAAGTCATGCAGCGCATCGCCGCGCCGATGGTCGGCGGCATGGTCACCGCGCCGCTGCTGTCGATGTTCGTCATTCCCGCCGCCTGGCTCCTGCTGCAGCGCCGTCGTGCGCGAAGCGCGGGCCATGCGTGGCATTCCGAAGCAGTTCCTCACGGCACGAACGTGCCATCCATCCCAACCGGAGAATCCCGATGAAGAAGTTGATTACCGTCACCGTTGCCGCCGCCGCCATGCTTGCTGCCGGCACGCTCGTCACCCCCGCCTTTGCAGCCGGCGACATGGCCGGCATGGACATGTCCGGCATGAAGATGTCGTCGGGCGGCATGGCCGAGTCGAATGCCGCGCTGACCGACGCCGAAGTGAAGAAGGTCGATGCCGCGACCGGCAAGATCACGCTGAAGCACGGCGCGCTCGAGAACGTCGGGATGCCGCCGATGACGATGGCGTTCAAGGCGAAGGACGCGGCGATGCTCGAGCACGCCCATGCGGGCGACAAGGTCAAGGTGCGGATCGAGAAGGTCGACGGCACGCTGACGATCGTCAAGCTGGTGAAGGCGTCCTGACCCGAGCGCATGCCGGTGCGTCGCCCGTCCGTGGGGCGGGCGGCTGCACCGGCGCCATGCGTGTCGGGCCGGAAGCCGCGCGTGCGGCCGGGTTCGACGGTGCGCGAAGGGTTGGGGAGCGGCCACGTACGGGATCGGTATCATTATTTCAACAATACTTGAAATATCGAAATGATGGCGCTATCCTGCGCGTCATGGACTCCAATCTCGTCGTGCGCGCGCTGGGCGCGCTTGCTCATGAAGCGCGCCTCGCCATCTTTCGCGCGCTGGTCGTGGCCGGGCCCGAAGGGCTGCCGGCTGGCGCGATCGCCCAGCAGATCGGGCTGTCGCCATCGAGCCTGTCGTTCCATCTGAAGGATCTGTCGCACGCCGACCTGGTCACCGCGCGCCAGGACGGCCGGTTCATCTATTACGCGGCGAATTTCGAATCGATGAGCGGGCTCATCGGGTTCCTGACCGAGAACTGCTGCGCCGGTGCTGCCTGTGGCGTGCCGACGGCGCCCGATTGCTGTGGAGGCGACGCATGACCGGCTCGGACGTTGCACAACCGCAAGCCGTGACGGCGCAGCCCGCCATCGGCTTCTTCGAGCGCTACCTGAGCGTGTGGGTGGCGCTGTGCATCGTGCTCGGCATCGCGCTGGGCCAGGCGCTGCCCGGGCTCTTTCAGCACATCGGCCGCATGGAATACGCGCAGGTCAACCTGCCCGTCGGGCTGTTGATCTGGGTGATGATCGTGCCGATGCTGGTCAAGGTCGATTTCGGCGCGTTGCATGAGGTTCGGCAGCATGTGCGGGGGATCGGCGTCACGCTCGTCGTGAACTGGCTCGTCAAGCCGTTTTCGATGGCATTGCTCGGCTGGCTGTTCATCCGGCAGCTATTCGCGCCGATGCTGCCCGCCGACCAGATCGACAGCTATATCGCCGGCCTGATCCTGCTGGCCGCCGCGCCGTGCACGGCGATGGTGTTCGTGTGGAGCCGGCTGACGGGCGGCGATCCGTTGTTCACGCTGTCGCAGGTCGCGCTGAACGACAGCATCATGGTGATCGCGTTCGCGCCGCTGGTCGGCCTGTTGCTGGGGATGTCCGCGATCACGGTGCCGTGGGCGACGCTGCTCACGTCGGTCGTGCTCTACATCGTCATCCCGGTGATCCTCGCGCAAGTGTGGCGCAGGCTGTTGCTCGCGAAGGGGCCGGCGGCATTCGACCGCGCGATGGCGAAGATCGGCCCGTGGTCCATCGCCGCGCTGCTGGCCACGCTGGTGCTGCTGTTCGCGTTCCAGGGCGAGGCGATCCTGAAGCAGCCGCTGGTGATCGCGCTGCTCGCGGTGCCGATCCTGATCCAGGTGTTCTTCAATGCGGCGCTCGCCTACGGGCTCAATCGTCTCGTCGGCGAGAAACACAGCATCGCGTGTCCGTCGGCGTTGATCGGTGCGTCCAATTTCTTCGAGCTGGCCGTGGCCGCCGCGATCAGCCTGTTCGGCTTCCATTCCGGTGCGGCGCTCGCGACCGTCGTCGGCGTGCTCATCGAAGTGCCGGTGATGCTGCTCGTCGTGCGTGTCGTCAATCGTTCGAAGGGCTGGTACGAGTGCGCGTGAAACCATTCAGGAATCCGGAAATGACCGACATCACGATTTATCACAACCCCGATTGCGGCACGTCGCGCAACACGCTGGCGATGATTCGCAACTCGGGCGTCGAGCCGCGCGTCGTGCTTTACCTCGAAGCGCCGCCGAGCCAGGCAGCGCTGCGCGCGCTGATCGCGGCGATGGGCGTGCCCGTGCGCGACGTGCTGCGGCGCAAGGGGACACCGTATGAAGCGCTCGATCTCGACAATCCGAAGTGGAGCGACGACGACCTGATCGGCTTCATGGCCGCTCACCCGATCCTGATCAATCGCCCGATCGTCGTGACGCCGCTCGGCACGCGGCTGTGCCGTCCGTCCGAGCAGGTGCTCGACATCCTGCCCGATCCGCAGAAGGGGCCGTTTGCGAAGGAGGACGGCGAAATCGTGATCGACGCGGAGGGCAAGCGTGTCTGACCGACTGAACGATCTGCCGCAACTCGATGCCACGCTGTTTCGCGTGCCGGACGCGAGCCGGCTGCAACCCGCACGGCCGTCGACGCATCCGCCTCGGATCGTGTTGCTCTACGGGTCATTGCGCACGCGCTCGTTCAGCCGGTTGCTGGTCGAGGAGGCGGCGCGGTTGCTGACGGCGATGGGCGCCGAAGCCAGGATCTTCAATCCGGCCGGCTTGCCGCTGCCTGACGATGCGCCCGACGACCACCCGAAGGTGGCCGAGTTGCGCGAGCTCGTGCAATGGTCGGAGGGCATGGTGTGGTGCTCCCCCGAGCGGCACGGCGCGATGACCGGCGTGATGAAAGCGCAGATCGACTGGATTCCGTTGTCGGTCGGCGCAGTGCGGCCGACGCAAGGCAAGACGCTGGCGGTCATGCAGGTCAGCGGCGGGTCGCAGTCGTTCAATGCGGTCAACCAGATGCGCGTGCTCGGACGCTGGATGCGCATGCTGACCATCCCGAACCAGTCGTCCGTCGCGAAGGCGTTCATGGAATTCGGCGACGACGACCGGATGAAGCCGTCCGCGTATTTCGACCGGGTCGTCGACGTCATGGAGGAACTGGTCAAATTCACGCTGCTGACGCGCGACGTCGGCGCGTACCTGACTGACCGGTACAGCGAGCGCAAGGAAAGCGCGGAGCAACTGTCGCAGCGTGTGAACCAGGCGCGCATCTGAATCGCTCGCGGGCGGGCGCCGCGACGATGCGTCGTTCGCGCCGGGCAGCAGGATCGTGCGCGGCGCGTCCGTTGAGCAGGATCAGCGCGCCAGCGTCAGGAACAGATACCCCGCATACCCCGCGCCGTTCGCGAGCAACGCCCAGATCGCGAGCCCGCGCGTGCGCGCATTGACGCGCAGCCACGCCGCCGCCGCGAGCGTGATGATCACGCCGGTCAGCACCTCGGGGCGCGGCTCCCACGGCGTCAGCATGATGCCGATCGCTGGCAGCAGCGTGCCCTGGAACACCATCGCGCCGGTGATGTTGCCGAACGCGAGCGTGTCCTTCCTGCGGCGGATCCACAGCACGCTGTTGACCTTCTCCGGCAGTTCCGTCGCGATCGGCACGATGATCAGCGACAGCAGCAGCGCCGATATGCCCAGCGCGTGCGACACGCCTTCCACGCCGTGAATGAAGCCCTTCGCCCCGCCGACCAGCAGCGCAACGCCGAGGAGCAGCTGCAGCGCGATCGTCGCGAGGTTGGTCGGCATACCCAGGCGCGACAGGAACATCGTGTGCGGCGCCTCGGTGCCGTGCCCGGCATCGACGAGCTGGTTCGACGCGCGGAACGTCATCACGACATACATCACGTAGATGCCCACCAGCATCGCCGCGAGCAACGCACGCACGGCCCCGTTGTGATGCGGGACGAACATCGCGGCGGTGGCCAGCGAAAACGCGGCGAGGAAGTAGTTCATGTCGCGCACGAAGCCCGTGCGTTCGGGCGCGATCGTGCCGCGCAGCCCGCGCGAGCGGATCACGGCCAGCGTCATCAGGAAGGTGGTGAGCGTCGCGAGCATCAGCGGCGCGCCGAGAATCGCGCCGACGCCGATCTCCTCGTTCACGGCCTGGTTCGCGGTGCCGCCGGCGAGCGCGAGCAGCGGCACCATCGTTTCGGGCAACGCGGTGCCGACGGCCGCGAACAGCGAACCGGTGACGCCTTCGGAAATCTTCAGGCGCTCGCCGAGATGTTCGAGCGCGTTGGTGAAGACCTCGGCGGCGATGAGGATGACGACCAGCATGAACGCCAGTTCGACAAACATGAAAGTCATGCGGCACCTCCGCAGGCATGCGCGCGGACGGCGGCGAAACGTGGGGAGAGGGCGGTGGGGAACATGGGGACTCCGTGGTCGGACGCTGACAAACCATGGCGCATCCGCCGACGTCCGACCAGGAACGACGCGATGCGCCCATGGTCTCGCCAGGCCAATCAGGCTGAACGCGCCACGGCTGCAGGCCGAGTGTGTTGACGCGTTCGCTTTCCGGGGACGGAAAGCAGGCTACTCCCCAAAGACGAAGGGCAGTCTAGTCGAGCGGATTGCTTTCGGCAAGCCTTCATCTCAAAAAAATATACCCCTCTCCCCTATAGGGCTAGCCTTGCGGAGATATACTCCCCCTCCCTATGCAGGAGTCCGTTATCGATGAGTCATACCGTTCGTGAAAAACAGAAGCTGCTGAACCGCGTGCGCCGTATCAAGGGCCAGGTCGAGGCGATCGAGCGCGCGCTCGGGGACGAGCGCGGCTGCAACGAGGTGCTGCAATTGATCACGAGCTGTCGCGGCGCGATGAACGGGCTGCTGGCCGTCGTGCTGGAAGACCACATTCGCGAGCACATGGTCGATGCACATGGGCCGGATGAGCACGAAGGCAGCGCGACCGAGCAGCTGATCGACGTGGTGCACAGCTATTTCAAGTGATCGGGGTGGAGCATGAGCAATTTCACGAATGATGCGTTCGGCGCGGGGCACGATCATATCTTCCTGGGCGCCGCGCACGAGCGGAACGAGCGGCGGACGTGGATGGTGATCGGCCTGTGCGCGGCGATGATGGTGGCCGAGATCGTCGGCGGCACGCTGTTCGGGTCGCTGGCGCTCGTCGCCGACGGGCTGCACATGTCGACCCACGCAGGCGCGATGCTGATCGCCGCGCTGGCCTATACCTATGCGCGCAGGCATGCCGACGATCCGCGCTTCGTGTTCGGCACCGGCAAGCTGGGCGACCTGGCCGGGTTCACGAGTGCGATCGTGCTCGCGATGATCGCGATCCTGATCGGCTACGAGGCGGTTGCGCGGTTGCTGGCGCCCGTTCCCATTCACTTCGGTGAAGCGATTCCGATTGCCGTGCTGGGGCTCGCGGTGAACCTCGCCAGCGTGTGGTTGCTGAGCGGCGACCATCACCATGCGCATGGCCACGGACATGGTCATCACCGCGACCATGATCACGACGATGACCACCACGCGCATCACGATCACGGTTCGCACGCGGCCGCCCATCGCGACCACAACATCCGGTCGGCCTACGTCCATGTGATCGCCGATGCGGCGGTGTCGGTGCTGGCCATCGTCGGCCTGCTGCTCGCACGCGCGTTCGGCTGGGTCTGGATGGACCCCGTCGCGGGCATCGTCGGCGCACTCGTCATCGCGAACTGGTCGTACGGGCTGATGCGCGATACGGGCGGCATCCTGCTCGACGTCAATGTCGATCGCAAGCTGGCGGAGCGCGTACGTCATGCGATCGAGGCGCTCGGCGACAAGGTCAACGATCTTCACGTGTGGCGTGTCGGCCCCGGCCATATGAGCGCGATCGTGTCGGTCGAGACCGCCGATGCGGCGCGCGACGCACGCTTTTACCATGCACTGGTCGAAGGTTTCGACGGCGTGTCTCACGTGACCGTCGAAGTGATGACGCCTGCGAAGGCGGCCTGACCGTGGCCGTGAAATCGCCGTGTATCGAGCTGTGCGCGTTCGATGGCCGCACCGGATTCTGCACGGGCTGCTTGAGGACGCGCGACGAGGCGCGCGACTGGAAGAAGATGACCGACCATCGCCGGCACCAGATACTGAACGACCGTAATCGCCGCCAGGCGAAGATCCGGCGCGAGACGGGGGAGTGAGGGTGTTCAGCGGTGGTGGTCGTCGCGCTTCGTTTGGCGTTGCATCGGCCGTCACACAGATGCGAGTTGCCAGGCGAACGGCTTACCCTTCGGCGTCGCGCGGAAAATACAGCGCAAACGGTGCGATTCTGTCAAGGACGTTCGTGGAGGGATGCGATACACGTACCACCGTGACTCGCCGACGCGAATCTGCTCACTCCATGTGCCAGCCACTCATGGGTGCCGACGCGGTCGCCAAAATGGATAGGCAAGGGGCTGTGAAACTCGAGGACGCGATGTTGGACTGTCTGGCGACGAAACCTTCTGTAACAATCGTGCCGCGGGAAGACTGCCCGTGCCTCTACGACCTGCGTGGGTTTGGCTTGATCTGGCACGTCGTCTTCATTATCGCCGTTGGAATTGTCGTTGGAATTGCCGGGGCTTTGATTACGCTGAGACCGATTCTCTTGCGAATCGTTGTTCAAACGTTATGCCCGACGTCAAAAAAGTCCCGTATTACCAGCTGGAATCTGGAGTCTTCTATCTCGGCAAACGGTGGAAATGTCACGCTGGGGTAGTCGGATGCGTCCCCATCGACACGCAGCAAAAAATCTCGTTCGACAGGCGTGCGTCGAACGAGCCACCCTCACTGCCCAAAGCACCCGTTCCAGTCAAGCCGCATCACACGTCCGCCCCTGCGCCAGCACCTCTCAAACCGCCTCCCAATCCGCAACCGAGCGACAAGCCTCCAGACGCGGAGCAAGCCGACAAACTGCCCAAGTTCGATCTGCAGGACATCCCCAAAGCGATGGACACGATGGGCTGGCCGATCTCGGCCAAGCTCGCGCGAGAATGGTTTGCACGCCCAAGATACGTCTATAACAACGACCTCAACTCTGTACAGCCGCTTGATGACACGACTGTTTCCCTGGATTGGGCGCTGAAATTTCGCGGTGCGACCGAGCGATTCAATCAACTTGTCCGGCAAGCGATTTACACACCGAATGCCGCACGGGCAGTAACGAAAGTCCTGGCGCCCGTGGTCGAGCGGAGCTTTTCGGCCGGGCAATTGAATGCGGCAGGTATCGCTATCGACACGTCACCGTTTCTGAAGGACCCGCTCCAGTTTCACATCGCCTGGGGATTCCAGTACCAGTCCGTGTCATCCCTCGACACGCTCGACGGTACCGCGATGACCGATTTGACCGGCGCCCTGGCGAACTTCAACTTCTACGCTGCCGTAGGGAAGGCAACTGTAACTGGCGAACGCTTTTACCAATACGAAGGCAAGAGCAAGATATTCTGTCTCGAGCCTGTCGCCCAGATTACCCACGTCTACGTCTACATCAAAGACAGCTACTCGTTCAACGACGATTCGCTTTCCAAGAGCCAATACCTCGGCCACTGGAACAAGAACGGGATGGTTCTGTCCTACGCCGCGGCAGTCAACGATTTTTTCAAAGGCAGCAACTTGAACGTCGGGAACTCGACTATCGAAGAATGGCGCTACCTCCGCACGGGCGAAGAGGTCGACAAGCCGATCGACAAACGCACAAGCCTCTTTCGGAAGTTCCTGGCGAAGGATGTCTACTGGCCTGTTCATAACAAGACGTACCGCGACTGGAGGTCGGCGCATAATCGTGGTGGCGACTTCATGGTCTACAGTCGGCCCAAACTCATCAAGCTGGACAAGCCGATCATTCTGAAATTCGATACCGTATGCAGAACCATCCCGGCCGAGCAATGAAGGCGATCTCCATCCTTGTCAAAGCGGTCTTGGCCGTCGTCGGCATATGCCTGGTTGTCGCGATTGCATGGATGTTCCTGCCAGCCGACGCAAGGAACGCGATCACGCTTTTCTCGCTCAAGAATGCGAAGGGCACGATCTTCGCCATCACGTCGATCATCGTCGTGCTCTACATCTGTCGGCTTGTCAGAAATATCGACCATTTCAGCCGAACGAAGCGTATAGGACTGGCGATCGTCGCACTGGGCTTCCTGGCACTTTCCCATCTCGTCAATTTTCGCGGGATCACGACCGACGACACCGATTGCCAGCGATTCAACTACAACGCCAAGCTGAACGGCGGCATCAAGCAGATCGATGGCACAACCTATCTCGTCAACATCTGCGGCAGCGGCCGCAGCAGCAATGGTCTTTTTGCGGACCAGAACGAGCAGGTCAAAATCGTCGTGGCAGATGTGCACGGGTCGACCCTCGCGACACGGCTATTTTTCGTCTTTTGGGGCGGCCGGCCCGGCAACGATCCGATCGAGATCCACGACGGCAAGCTGACCTACTTCGACGCATCGGATGCGTACGACAGCACGCGGACGATCTCGATGCCGCCTACCACGATGGATTGGGTCGCGGCGAGAATTCCGCTTTCGCTGCGCTGATCCGAGTGCTGAAACACACCGTAGTCTCTGCGCGACACGTCAGCCGGGACCCGATGAGTGCGATCGTGTCAGTCGAGCCTGCCGTCATGCCGATGCGGATCGCCAGGCGAACGGCTTACCCGTCCGTGCCCCGCGGAAAATAAAGCGCGAACGTCGTGCGCCCGTCGCGGCTCGCGACCTCGACCTTGCCGCGATGCAGCTCCATGATCGACTTCACGATCGCGAGGCCGAGCCCCGCGTTGCGCGCCGCGCCGTGCCGCGACGAATCGATCCGGTAGAAGCGTTCGAAGATCTTGTCGACCTGTTCGGGCGGAATCGCGGCGCCGCGATTCGTGACTTCGACGACCGCGTAGCGGCCTTGCGTGGAAACCGTGAGTTCGATCGTCGACGCGGCTTCCGCATGTTCGAGCGCGTTCGATGAGAGATTGCTGACGGCGCGCCGGAACAGCGTCGCATCGGCGACGACCGGCGCTTCGCCGTGCACGTCAATACGCACGCCGGCTTCATCGGCCAGCGCCTGGAAATACGACGCGAGCCGGCGCAGCTCGCTGCCCGCGTCGAACTCGGTGGTCTTCAGGTGCTGCCGGGCGTTATCGGTGCGCGCGAGAAACAGCATGTTCTCGATCATCCGCTGCAACCGTTCGCATTCCTCGATGTTCGAGTCGATCAGCGCTTCGTATTCCTCGGTCGTGCGCGCGCGCGACAGCGTGACCTGCGACGCGCTGATCACGTTGGCGAGCGGCGTGCGCATGTCGTGCGCGAGATCGGACGAGAACTGCGACAGCCGCACGAACGCGCGTTCGAGGCGGTCGAGCATCCGGTTGACCGACGTCGCGAGTTCATGCAGCTCGACCGGGCCGCCGCGCGCGTCGAGCCGTGCGTTCAGGTTGTGCGCCTCGATGCGCGACGTCTGCCGGCCGAGGCTCTCGACCGGGCGCAGGCCGCGCGACGCAACCGCATAACCGAGCGCGCCGACCAGCAGCGCGCCCACGGCCGCCGCGAGCCAGATGTCGACGCGATAGCTTTCGAGCAGCGACTGGCGATCGGTCGCCGTGCGCGCGAGCGCGACCTGGATCGCGTCGCCGGACGGCAGCGTTTCGCGTGCATAGACACAACGCGACGTGCCGATGCCGGGCGGCGAACAGGTGAACGGCCCGCGGGCCCGGCTGGCCGGATGCGGCGCCGCGATCACCGACGCCAGCGTATTGCCGGCTTCGTCGGAATGCTCGACGAGCGCGCGGTTCTGCCCATCGTAGATGCCGAGATACACGCCCGGGTGCGACAGCAGCACCTCATGAAACACGGCCGGATCGGCTCGCAGCGCGGCGATCGAGCCGCTCGCGTGCGCCAGTTGCAGGAACTGGTTGAGCTTGCCGGAAATCTCGATGTCGTCGCGCCGCGTCAGCTCGGCGGACAGCGAGCGATACAGGTACGCGCCGGTCAGCGCGAACACGAGCGCGGCGACGACGGCGAACGCGAGCGTCAGCCGCTGCAGCAGCGAATACGCGCCAGGGCGGCGCGTCACGAACGATCCTCGAGCACGTAGCCCATCCCGCGGATCGTGTGGATCAGCTTCTTCTCATACGCGTTGTCGAGCTTCGCGCGCAGGCGCTTGATCGCCGCATCGACGACGTTCGTGTCGCTGTCGAAATTCATGTCCCAGATCTGCGACGTGATGAAGGTGCGCGTCAGCACTTCCCCCTCGCGTTCGGCGAGCAACTGCAGCAGCGCGAATTCCTGCGCGGTCAGGTCGATGCGGGTGTCGGCGCGCCGCACGCGGCGGCGGATCAGGTCGACTTCGAGATCGGCAACCTGCAGGATGTCGCGCACGTTGCGCGGCGCGCGCCGCAGCAGCGAGCGGATGCGCGCGAGGAACTCGGCATACGCGAACGGCTTGAGCAGATAGTCGTCGGCGCCCAGCTCGAGCCCGGCGACCTTGTCCTCGATCGCCTCGCGCGCCGTGAGCAGCAGCACGGGCGTCTGCTTCTGCGCGCGCAGCCGCTTGAGCACCTCGAAGCCGTCCATTTCCGGCAGCATCACGTCGAGCACGACGAGATCGAAATCCTCGTGCAGCGCGAGGAACAGCCCGTCCTTGCCGTTTTCCGCGACGTCGACCGTGTAGCTCGCCTCCATCAGCCCCTTGCGGAGGTACGACGCCATCTTGGGTTCGTCTTCGACTATCAGTATTCGCATGGTGAGGCAGGCTGTCCGTGGTTCATCCGTGATTCCAGCCGGTCAGTGTAACGCGTGAGCTTACGGCGCCGTGCGTGCGCGAAGGGTGACCGCCGGATGACGGAATTGTCATGAAATGCCGGTCATGTTTCGGCCATGTCGTCGTCACCACGGCGGCGATAAGCTGCGGCCGTCGTGTCCCCGGAGCGCGCCGTCGCGGCGCTGCGCCGGCCCATCCGGTCGTTGCCTGCGTGATTCCGCATCCATGTCGTACTGGCGCAAATTCCTCGTCGTCGTGCTGCTGGCGCTGAGCCTGCCGATCCAGTCGTTCGCGGCTGTGTCGATGGCATGCGCGGGCGCGGTCGTGGCCATGCCGCACGCGGAGGACGGCGCAAGCGCTGATGATGCGTTCGCGCCGCGTGCGATGCCGAGCGCGCATGGCGGCCAGCATAAAGACGAGCACGCGCACGACGATCATGCGCGACATGCACAGCCATGTTCCGCGTGCGGGTCCTGCTGCCTCGGCACCGGCATGGCGGATCTTCCCGTGATGTCCGTTGCGTCGGGTATCGGTGTCGGGCTCGCTTCCTTCGCTTCGGCGCCGGTCGTCGTGTCGTTCCTGACCGGCGGCATCGACAGGCCGCCACGCCGGCTTCTCGTCTAGACCCGGCCCGCGGCTTCGACCTGCCGCACTCTCCAATCCGTTCCGGCGGCGGTATCAAGGCCGCCGGACGACCCACGACGAGACCCATTCATGCGATTGATCATTGCGGCGCTATTGAGCGCGGCGGCCCTCGCGCCGTCGCTCGCGCCAGCGCAAACCCCGCTGCCTGATCCAGCGGATGCCACCGTGGCCGTGCCGGATATCACCGTGACATCCGCATTCGACGGCTACCGGCCGTATCGGGACGACGAAGGCCCGGGCTGGAAACAACTGAACCGCGACGTGATGGCACGGCCCGCGAAAGGACGTGCGACGGGCGGTGCGGCCGGAAACGGCACCGCCCATTCGCAGCACGGAGGCGCCGCGCAATGACGATGCTTGCGATATCGCCGAGGATCGGCGCGGCCGCGGCCGTGCTCGCCTTCCTCGCGGGCTGCACGACGTTTTCGAGGGATGGAGGCTTCGACGCGGTGTCTTCCGCCGCGTCGGAGCGCATCGGCAAGGACGCGGTGGTGATCAAGACCGACGCCGACCGCGAAGCCGTCGACAAGCGCACGAAGGAGCTGCTGTCAAAGCCGCTGTCGATGGACGACGCGGTGCAGGTCGCGCTGCTGAACAACCGCGGGCTGCAGGCTTCGTATGCGGAACTGGGGCTGTCGGAAGCCGATCTCGTCCAGGCGGGCCGGCTGCCGAACCCGCGCTTCGCGTTCAGCCGCACCCGTGCCGGCGACGGCGAGCTGACGCTCGGCCGCACGTTCTCGGCGAACGTGTTCGCGCTGCTGACGATGCCGCTCGCGACGAACATCGAGCGCCGCCGCTTCGAGCAGACCAAGCTCGAAACGGCCGACGCGATGCTGAAGGTCGCAGCCGACGCACGCCGCGCGTTCGTCGAGGCCGTCGCGGCCGAGCAGGCCGCGAACTATGCGCAACAGGTGCGCGATGCCGCGAGCGCGGCCGCCGAACTCGCGCTGCGCATGCGGCAGGCCGGCAACTTCAGCCGCCTCGATTACGCGCGTGAACAGGCGTTCCACGCCGATGCGGTTGCGCAGCACGCGAAGGCGCGCCAGCAGGCCGTCGCCGCGCGCGAGAAGCTCACGCGTGCGATGGGCCTGTGGGGCGAACGCACGCGGTACACGCTGCCCGAGCGCTTGCCCGACCTGCCGAAAGCGCGGCCGAACCTGCCCGATCTCGAGCGCTTCGCGATGAGCAACCGCTTCGACATCCAGGCCGCGAAGCTGCAGACGCAGGGCGTCGCGTCGTCGCTCGGCCTGAGCAAGGCGACGCGCTTCGTCAATGCGGTCGACCTCGGCTACGTGAACAACTACGAAACCGGCAAGGGGCACGAGCACGGCTACGAGATCAGCGTCGAGATTCCGCTGTTCGACTGGGGCGGCGCGAAGGTCGCGCGCGCCGAGGCCGTCTACATGCAATCGGCGAACCGGCTCGCGAAAACGGCCATCGACGCGCGCTCCGACGTGCGTGAATCGTATGCGGCGTATGTGACGAGCTACGACGTCGCGACCCACTATCGCGACGAAGTCGTGCCGCTGCGCAAGACGATCTCCGACGAACTCCTGCTGCGCTACAACGGGATGCTCGCGAGCGTGTTCGAGCTGCTGGCCGATGCACGCGAACAGGTCGGCGCGGTCAACGGCTACATCGATGCGCTGAAGGACTACTGGCTCGCCGAAACCGATCTGCAGATGGCCGTCGGGGGCCGGCTGCCGTCCGACGGTGCCGCGCCGCGCGCGACGCCATCCCCCCAACCCGACGCCCCTTCACACGCCGACGCTGCGCCGCAGCCGGCTTCCTCATCCGCGGCGCAACCGGCGCCCGCGACGCAACCGCATCCGGAAGGTCATTGACATGGTGTCCCGTCGACAATTTCTCAGCGGCTCGGGCGCCGCGCTGCTGGGCGCCGCGATGGTCAGCCAGGCCGGCGCCGCGTCGCTGCCCGAAGCGCCCACGATGGCGAAAACGGCCACACAGCCGCCGCTCGTGCCGCCGAACGGCCGCCCGTACACGCCCGTCGCGACGCTCAACGGCTGGACGCTGCCGTGGCGAATGAAGAACGGCTGGAAGGAATTCCACCTGACGGCCGAGCCCGTCGTGCGCGAGATGGCGCCCGGCATGAACGCGAACCTGTGGGGCTACAACGGCCAGTCGCCGGGCCCGACGATCGAGGCCGTCGAAGGCGACAAGGTACGCATCTTCGTGACCAACCGGCTGCCCGAGCACACGACGATCCACTGGCACGGGCTGCGGCTGCCGAACGGGATGGACGGCGTCGGCGGCCTCACGCAGCCGCATATCCCGCCCGGCAAGACCTTCGTCTACGAGTTCCAGCTGGAAGCGCACGGCACGTTTATGTATCACCCGCACGCCGACGAGATGGTGCAGATGGCGATGGGGATGATGGGCATGTTCATCGTGCACCCGAAGGATCGAGGCACGATGCCGGTCGATCGCGATTTCGTGTTCCTGCTCGCCGCATACGACATCGATCCGGGCAGCTACACGCCGCGCGTGAACGAGATGACGGACTTCAACATGTGGACCTTCAACTCGCGCGTGTTCCCGGGCATCGATCCGTTGCCGGTGCGCGCGGGCGACCGCGTGCGGATCCGGTTCGGCAACCTGACGATGACGAACCATCCGATCCACCTGCACGGCTACAGCTTCGAAGTCGCGGGCACCGACGGCGGATGGATTCCGCCGGCCGCGCGCTGGCCGGAAGTGACCGCCGATGTCGCGGTGGGCCAGATGCGCGCGATCGAGTTCACCGCCGATCGGCCGGGCGACTGGGCGTTCCACTGCCACAAGTCGCATCACACGATGAATGCGATGGGCCACCAGGTGCCGAACCTGATCGGCGTGCCGCAGAAGGATCTCGCGCAGCGTATCGGCAAGCTCGTGCCCGACTACATGGCGATGGGCAGCACGGGCGGCGCGATGGGCGGCATGGAGATGCCGCTGCCCGACAACACGCTGCCGATGATGACGGGCACGGGCCCGTTCGGGCCGCTGGAGATGGGCGGCATGTTCACGGTCTGCAAGGTGCGGCAGGGGCTCGGCCGCAATGACTATCGCGATCCGGGCTGGTTCAAACATCCGAAGGGCACCGTCGCATACGAGTACACCGGCGAACTGCCGGACGGTTGAGCAGCAGCATGCGGCGGCTGCGTGCATGCGGCCGCCGGTTTCGTTTCATTCACTGGGAGTCGACACGATGAAGAAGGGACTGGTTTCGATGGCAATGGGGTATGCACTGGTGTTTTCCGCGGCGTCGTACGCGGCCGGCGACATGGCCGGCATGGACATGAGCGGCGGCGCGAAGCAGGCAGCCGCGGCGACGCCGGGCATGTCGCACGGCGAAATCCGCAAGGTCGATACGGCCGCCGGCAAGCTGACGATCAAGCACGGCCCGCTCGAAAACCTCGGGATGGACGCGATGACGATGGTGTTCAAGGTGAAGGACCCGGCGATGCTGTCGCAGGTGAAAGCGGGCGACACGATCGACTTCGTCGCGGAAGACGTGGACGGCGCGCTGACCGTCGTCGAGCTGAAGAAGCCGTGACGCGGAGCGGGACCATGAAGATCACGAACCTCTCGCGGCTGGCCGCGATCGTCGCGACCGGTGCGATGCTCGCCGCCGCCCCGGTCGCGGCATCCGCGCACGGCAAGCTGGAAAGCGCCGCGCCGGCGACGGGCAGCACGGTCGACACCGCGCCCGACACGGTGCGGCTTACGTTCAACGAAGACCTCGAACCGGCGTTCAGCTCGGTGAAGGTGTCGGATGCGAACGGCAACGCCGTCACGCAGGAAAAAGCGAAGGTCGATGCGGCGAACCCGCGCGTGATGACCGTCGCGATGCCGAAGCTCGCGCCCGGTGCGTACACGGTGCAGTGGGCGGCGATGACGGCCGACGCGCATCGCACGAAGGGCACCTATACGTTCAGGGTGAAGGGGTGAACGACGGCGTCATCGGTCTCCTGCGGCTCGTGTCGGTGGCGATCCAGAACGCCGGGTTCGCCGTCGTCGTCGGCGCGCTGCTCGGCCGCCACTGGCTCGCGCGCGGCGCGTCGGCGTGGCAGCACGGCATCGGGCGGCGGCTCGCCGCGACGCTGCGCAGTGCGTCCGTCATCTCGCTGCTCGCAAGCATCACCGCGTTCTGGGCGCACTGCGCGCTGATGAGCGACGTGTCGTTGCTCGAAGCGGGCCCGGCCGTCTGCGCGATGCTCGCGGGTACCGGCTTCGGTCATGCGTGGCTGGTCGGTGCGGTGTTCATGCTCGTCGTCGTGGTGCTGTCGTTCGTCCGGTATGCGAACGAGTCGCGCTTGCCGTTCGCGATGTGGGCCGCGCTTGCTGGCGTCGCGCTCGCGCGCAGCAACGGCGGACATCCGGTGGATGCCGGGTTGTTCAGCGTGCCGGTGTGGATCGACTGGCTGCATTTGCTGGCGATCAGCGCGTGGGTCGGGCTCGTGCTCGTGACGGCTTTCGGCGTGATGCCGAGGCTTGCAGCCATGCCCGCGAGCGAACGCACGACCGGCGCATCGTTCGTGCAGTCGCTGTCCGATGCGTCGACCTGCGCATTGATCGTGCTGTTCGCGACCGGCGCGTACAACGGCTGGCGCGGCGTCGATACGCCCGTCAATCTGCTTGGGTCGGCGTACGGGCAGATCCTGCTGTTGAAGCTCGCGCTCGTGTTGATCGCGGCGGCGCTCGGCGGACACAACCGCTTCTTCGGGATGCCAACGTTGCTGGCTGCGTTGAAGGATCCGGCCGCCTCGATGCCGGCCAGTTCGTTGAAACGGTTCGGCACGGTGTTGCGGATCGAAGCGGTGGTGCTTGGCGGCGTGCTGATGGTCGCGGCCGTGCTCGTGTCGAGCGCGTTGCCGGGCACGGTGTAGCGCGACGACGCAAAGCCGCGGCAGCAAGACCACGCGGGGCAATCGTCACGGTCATGGTGGATTTTCGTCAGACGATTCCCCGCTTTTTCCGGCGGAAACGCGCGCTCGACGGCGATCGCGGCGTGATAACGATAATTACATCTGCCTGTCTTTCGATTACCAAAAACTGTCATTGAGCGCCGCTAAGCTTTCGCCACCCTCACAACCGGGATTCCCCGTCATGCGCTCGACAATCCGCCGCTTCACCCCGCTATTGCTGCTCCCGACGCTCGCCGCGCCGGTTTTCGCCGCCACTGCCGCGCCCGTCAGCCCGAACTGCGGCGGCAGCACGACGCCGATCGCCGATATCCAGGGGCCGGGCGCGCCGTCGCCGCTCGCCGGCCAGAACGTGTCGATCGAAGCGGTCGTCACCGCCGATTTCGGCGGCACGGACGGCTTCGGCGGCTTCTTCGTCCAGCAGGCCGACGCGCAGCGCCGCAACCAGCCGGGCGTGTCCGAAGGCCTGTTTGTCTACGCGCCGAAGGTGCGGGCGAAAGCGGGCGACCTCGTGCACGTGACGGGCAAGGTCGAGGAGAAGTACGGCCAGACGCAGCTCACGCAGTCGGGCGCGATCGCGGTGTGCGCGAACAACCAGACCGTCACGCCCGCGACGCTCACGCTGCCGGTCGACAGCCCGAACGCGTTCGCCGCGTATGAAGGGATGCTCGTGCGCCTGCCGCAGACGCTGAACGTCACGGACAACTACGAGCTCGGCCGCTACGGCAGCGTGATGCTCAGCAACGGCCGCCTGCGCACGCCGACGAGCGTCGTGCCGCCCGCGCAGGCGCAGACGCAAATCGATGCGAACGCACGCAACCGCCTGATCCTCGACGACGGCTCGAACAAGCAGAACCCCGCCACGGTGCCGTACCCGGCGCCGGGCCTGTCGGCCGCGAACACGCTGCGCGCGGGCTACACGGTGCGCGACGTCGAGGGCGTGCTCGAAGTGCGCTACGGCGCATGGCGCGTGCAGCCGCTGCCGGGCGCGGCCGTGCCGGCATTCGACGCGCGCACGAACCCGCGCACCCACGCACCGGCGCGCGACCCGAAATCGAACCTGCGCGTCGCGTCGTTCAACGTGCTGAACTACTTCAACGGCAACGGTCTCGGCGGCGGCTTCGACGATCCGAACAACCGCGGCGCGAAGAACTTCCAGGAATTCCAGCGCCAGGAAGCGAAGATCGTCAGCGCGCTGAAGGCGATCGACGCCGACGTGATCGGCCTGATGGAAATCCAGAACAACGGCTACGGCGAACTGAGCGCGGTGCGTCAGCTCGCGGCGAAGCTCGGCAATAACTGGCGTGTCGTCGATCCGGGCGTGTCGCGCCTCGGCGGCGATGCGATCACGGTCGCGATGATCTACGACAGCCGCAAGGTCGAACCGGTCGGCCGCGCGGCGACGCTCGCGATCGACGACAAGAACCGCCAGCCGCTCGCGCAGTCGTTCCGGCTGATCAACGGCAACAAGCAGTCGCTGACGGTGGCCGTGAACCACCTGAAGTCGAAGAACTGCCCGGATGCCGCCAACGACGATCTCGACCAGGGCGACGGCCAGGGCTGCTGGAACCCGACGCGCACGCGCGCGGCGGCGAAGGTGGCCGACTGGCTTGCCGGCAACCCCACGGGCGTCGCGGGCCAGGGCGTGCTGCTGATCGGCGACTTCAACAGCTACACGTACGAAGACCCGATCCGCACGCTCGAATCGCGCGGCTACCGCAACCTCGTCGCGCGCTGGATCGGCGCGAATGCATACAGCTACGTGTACAACGGCGAAGCCGGCTACCTCGATCACGCGCTCGCGACGCTGCCGCTCGCATCGCACGTGAAGGCCGTGCACGAATGGCACATCAACGCGGACGAGCCGCTCGCGCTGCAGTACACGCTCGCGTACAAGTCGGCCGAGCAGCAGAAGACGTTCTACGCGCCGGATGCGTATCGCTCGTCGGATCACGATCCGGTGCTGATCGATATCGCGCTGCCGGGCGGCGGGAAGTAATGGCGGATTGAATGCGGAAGAAGCGCGGCGTGCGACGAGGCTGCATGTCGCGCTTCTACCCTGCTGGAAGGCCGGCGCGAGAAAGGGTAAATAATTCCGCTTGATTTTCGAGAATTGGATAAATCGGTATTTTATGGATGACGCAGTGCGGATAAGCGCATCGCTTGAAGAATGGTTGAAGTGACTTGAATCATTGAATGGCGGACCATGCATGCCGTCACGCCGAATTAATCGATCACGGATAATTAAAATGAAAGAATAATTCCGGTGATCTGAAGGCTTTCGAGGCGCAACATCGTTGCCGGTAAAGGATTGCCGGTTGTGCGATAAAAGCGGCGGATTCGGCGGATTATTGTCGATAGCGCGCGCAATGCACGAATAATCCCGTTTTCTTTCAATTGCCAGACACTGTCCGCCGTTAGCATCATTGCGGGTTTTTTAATATCCGAATGATCTTTGACAACGCGGCGCAGCACCGCCTATTTTTGTGTTGTCGTAAATTTGGGTCATATAAAAGTTGTTCAAACTGCAGGGGGCGTCCGAGCACCATTCTCGCCAGCAGTTTGCTGTGTCTGTATCAAGTTCAGTCTCTTGGAAGTCCAATCCCCAACCGCCGACTGCCGACCGTGCAACGCGAGTGGCGGGTTCGCCTGCGCGTTCCGCAGGCGTTGGCGGCCTGTGTGAAACGGTATCCGAATCAAAGGACAGAGATGAAACCAGACAAGAGCTGTACCGGCAGCCGCCGTGGCCGTCACGGCCGGTTGGCCGGGCTAGGTGCATTGACCGTCATGACACTGGCGCTCGCGGCATGCGGCGGCGACGATTCGTCGTCCGTCGGTGCGTCGAGCCTCGCGCAGGCCGCCGCCAGCCAGCAGGCGAGCGCGCAACAGGCGGCCGGGCAGACACCGGCCAACCAGCCGTACGTCGACCCGGTCGCGTATTCGATGAATGCGACCGACGGCCTCGCCCCCGGGCAGGTGTCCGAGAAAACCGCCGTCATGCATTACCAGTGGAAAAACGGCGGCACGACCGTCAACTACACGACGACCACCGGCCACCTGACCGCACAGGACGCGAACGGCAATGCGGAAGCGTCGATGTCGTATGTCGCGTACACCGCGCCGAGCACGAACGGCAAGCCGCGCCCGGTCACGTTCGTCTATAACGGCGGCCCCGGCTCGTCGTCGATCTGGCTGCGGCTCGGCTCGTTCGCACCGACCCGCGTGGCCACGCCCGATCCGCTGTTCGGCAGCAACTGGCCGAACTATCCGCTCGTCGACAACGCCGAAAGCCTGATCGACACCACCGACCTCGTGTTCATCGACCCGCCCGGCACCGGGCTGTCGGAAGCCGTGCTGCCGAACACCAACCAGAAGTACTGGGGTTCCGATGCGGACGTGAACATCATGCGCGACTTCATCCAGCGCTACCTGAACGTCAACAGCCGCGGCACGTCGCCGATCTACCTGTACGGCGAATCGTACGGCACGCCGCGTACCGACATGCTCGCGCTGGCGCTCGAATCGGCCGGCGTGCACCTGACGGGTATCGTGCTGCAGTCGGCGATCCTGAACTACTTCGCGGATGCGGTGGAAGCCGTCGCGATCACGCAGTCGACGGAGGGGCTGCTGCTCGAAACCGATACCGTGGCCGGCTACCTGCCGGGTTATGCGGCGGTCGCGGCGTACTTCAACCAGGTGTCGCCGGCGCCGGTGAACGCCGATCTGTACGCACTGCAGACGGAACTGTTCACGACGCTGATCTACAACCAGCTGCAGAAGTATTCGCAGTCGTGGGTGTTGAGCCAGCTCGGCATTCCGGATGCGCTCGGCACGCCGGTGTTCCCGAGCGATGCGACGCTCAAGCTGTGGTCGATCCCGTCGAGCCTCACGCAACAGGCGCTGCGCGGCTACTTCAACGCGAATCCGTTCGGCACGAGCCTCTTGCCCGGGACGACGATCGGCCGGTATGACGGGCGCGTATCGTTGCCGAACGCCGATCCGCGCCTGCAGAACGACGGCGACCCGTCCGACATCCTGATTTCGCAGCCGTTCACGAACGCGCTCGCGACGCAGATGCCGGATTACCTCGGCTACACCGCACCGAACGCGACGTACCTGCCGCTGAACGACAACATCATCGGCGTCTGGGACTTCACGCACGACGGCCAGCCGATGCCCGACACGATCCCCGATCTGCTCGGTGCGCTGCAGCTCAACCCGAAGCTTCGCGTGCTCGCGGAGAATGGCTTCCACGATCTCGCGACGCCGTTCTTCAACACGGAGAAGCAACTCGCGCGGCTGCAGACCGTGAAGGGCCTGAATCCGAAGCTGCAGGTGAACTTCTTCCAGGGCGGCCACATGATCTACCTGGACGACGTCGCCCGGCCGCAGATGAAGCGGGACCTGAAGACGTTCTACAAGGGCGCGCGGATTCCGACCGCGCTGACGCTGCACACGCTGCCGCCGCCGTGGCCGGATGAAAACCCGCCGAGCGTGCCGACCGGCAGCATCCCGGGCGCGACCGCCGGGACGACGCTGGCGGCGGCCCCGTGAGCGCCCCCCAGCGACGGACTCCTTGTCGAAGGAACCCTCTATTCATCCATTGAATGCGAGTGATCATGTCCCTAATCAAATTGATGCGGCGTATGTCTCCGTTGATCGTCCTCGGTGCCGTGATGAGCAGTGTCTACGCGTTGCCGCCGCAGGCGGTCGCGCCGGTGAAGCTGCCGCACGGCGGGCGCGGTGTCGACGGTCCGTTCTTTCCCGCCACGAAAGCGGCGCCGGTGTTGCCGTCGACCGGCGCGACGCTGCAGCAGCAGGCGCAGCAGCGTGTCGATGCGCGGCTCGGCGCCAATACGGTGCTGAGCAACGGCGCGGCCGTGACGAAGGCGCAGGCGCAGAGCAGCGGTCTCGGCTTCGTGTCGAAGCACTTCGACGAGATCGATGCGAAGCACACCGGCCGCGTGACGATGAGCGATGTGCGGCAGTTCATCCAGCAGCGGCAGGTGCAGGCGCAGCAGGAACAGCAGGACGAGTGACGTAGCAGGCAGGGCGGCGGCCGGTGCGGACGCGTTCGCACCGGCCGCCGGAAGGGGAACGACAGCGTGAACGACCGGCGCTAGCGGGCTTGGCGCGCGTAGCGCTTCGCGGTGGCGGACGGCAGTTCGCCGAACATCGCGCGGTAGTCCTGCGCAAAACTGCTCAGGTGCCAGAAGCCCCACTTGGTGGCCGCGGTCGTCACGGAGTCGCCGAGCCGAAGCTCGCGGCGCACGTGGTTCAGCCGCACGGCCCGCAGGTACGCGATCGGGTTCAGGTTCAACGTGTCCTGGAACGCGTATTGCGCGGTGCGCCGGCTGACACCGAGTTCCACGCACAGCTCGGCGATCGACAGCGGGCACGTCGATGCATCCTGCAGCCGCTCCCGCACCGCATTGACCAGCGACCAGTATTTCGTCGGGCGCACGATCCGTGCGCCGGCCTCCGGCGTGGCGGCCGTCATTACTTCCGAGATCGCGTAGAGCACGGTGCGTTCGAGCAGTTCGAACCTGTCCTGCGTCGTGACGTCGTCGATGCGGGTGGTTTTTACGGCGGCGGCGAGTGTCTGGCGCAGCAGCTCGCGCAGATGATCGGCCACACCGGTTGCCATCGGGATCACCGGCGCATGGGTTTGGGCGCGCAGCGACGCGGCCACCGTGCGCAGCGCCTGTGTCGACAGGTTCTCCGGCTCGATTTCGACGTTCACGAGCAGATGGCGGTCGGGCGAATAGAACTCGAACTGCGGCTGGCTGGAAAA
This sequence comes from Burkholderia sp. Se-20373, assembly GCF_017104705.1. Taxonomy (NCBI): domain Bacteria; kingdom Pseudomonadati; phylum Pseudomonadota; class Betaproteobacteria; order Burkholderiales; family Burkholderiaceae; genus Burkholderia; species Burkholderia sp. Se-20373. The sequence continues at coordinate 64,300 of NZ_JAAGPH010000002.1, forward strand.
CACGTGCAGGCTGTCGCGCCCGCTCTTCTCGCCGCACAGGCGCGCATGGCCTTCCAGTTCCAGCGGCACGGCCACGGCGATCCGCTCCGTCGGCACCGCGCCTTGCTGCAGGATGACCTTGTCGAGATCCTCGACCAGCAGCTTGATGCCGCCCAGCGACATGATCGACGACGAGCCGTGAAACCGCCCGCCGGAGATCTGCGTGTAGTTCATGTTCCAGCCGTCGAACGCGCGCGCCTGTTCCTCGACGTCGGTGAACGCGCAGAACGCGACCGTTCGCGCGAACAGCGGGTCGCCGGAGAAATCGCTCGGGTGGGCAGACGGCGTCATCGAGGGCGGAGGGCGGGAACGGGCGGGCCGGATCGATTCATTGTAGCCGCTCGCCGCGCCGGTCAAAAAGCGCCGGACGGGTATCGCCTCGTCAAAACCCTGACTTGCCGAAATCCGATAGTGAAAAACCTTTCGGCACCCTATCTTTGGCAGCAATAGGACGCTGGAGAGACGGTGATGGAACTTCCCCGCGGCGGATTCTGGAGGAACTGGGTCGGCAATCAGTCGTGCGTGGCCGCGCATCTGGCCGCGCCCACCAGCGAGGCCGAGATCGCGGAACTGGTGCATGCCGCGACGCGGCAAGGCAAGCACGTGCGGTGCGCGGGGTCGGGGCACTCGTTCACGCCCGTGGTGGCCACCAGCGGCCTGCTGCTGTCGCTGCAGGACTACCAGGGCATCGTGGAGGTCGACGAAGCGCGCAAGCGCGTGACCGTGAAGGCCGGCACCAAAATCAATGCTGTGACGCGGCACCTGAAGGACCTCGGCCTGTCGCTCGTCAACCAGGGCGATATCGATTCGCAGGCGATCGCCGGTGCATTGGCCACCGGCACGCACGGCACGGGGGCGACGCTGGGCAACCTGTCGTCGCAGGTCGTCGGGATGCGCATCGTGCGCCCGGACGGCTCGATCATGAAGGTCAGCGACCGGCAGGACCTCGACTTGCTCCATGCGACGCAGGTGAACATCGGCATGTTCGGCGTGGTGTCGGAGATCACGCTGCAGGTGACCGATGCGTTCTGGCTGCACGACCGCGTGTGGCGCGAGGACTTCGACGCGCTGATGGAGCAGTACGACGACCTGGCGGCGAAGCACCGGCATTTCGGCTTCTTCTGGTGCCCGACGTCGGCCAGCCGCGAGCTCTACTGCCTGCCCGACACCACGAAGGTGTCGAATTCGAAGAAGGACTACGACGTGTGCGAGATCAAGGTGATGGATATCACCGACGCGCGCACGTTCCATGAAGGCGAGCACGAGAAGATCGCCTACAGCTCGGAGGTGTACGCGATCCACTACGTGCCGAACTTCCACGAGCTCGAGTATGCGGTGCCCGCGCAACACGGCAAGGAAGCGCTGCGCCGCGTGCGCGAGCTGATCCTCACGAAACACCGCGACTGCATTTTCCCGGTCGAGTACCGCTTCACGAAGGGCGACCCGGCGTGGATCAGCCCGTTCAACCATCAGGACAGCGTCACGATTTCATGCTCGGGCGGCCCGAACGGCGTCGACTACTGGCCGTTCCTGAAGGACGTCGACACGATCCTGCGCGACTACGGCTCGCGGCCGCACTGGGGCAAGCTGCATTTCACGAACCGCGAGGACGTCGATCGCTGGTTCCCCAAGGCCGAGGCGTTTCGCGCGCTGCGCCGCAGCGTGGACCCCGAAGGCTATTTCCTCAACGATCACCTGCGGACGCTGTTCAGTTGAGCAGACCAAACGAACCAGAATGGAGCACGCAACATGAATGTCAAGATTGACGGCCGCCTGGCCGGCAAGGTCGCGATCGTAAGCGGCGGCGCCGGCGGCTGCGGCGGCGCGGCGTCGGAACTGTTCGCCGCCCAGGGCGCGAAGGTCGCGATCATCGACCGCGACGGCGACGCAGCCGACACGCTCGCGTCCCGGCTGCGCGACGCGGGCCTGCAGGCGATCGGCCTCGGCGCCGACGTATCGAAACAGGCGGAAGTCCGGCAGGCCGTGAATGCCGCGCGGGAGCAGTACGGCAACGCGGACATCCTGTTCAATCACGCGGGCACGCTGATCGTCAAACCGTTCCTCGACATCGAGGAGTCGGAATGGGACTGGCTGATGGGCGTGAACGTGAAGAGCATGTTCCTGATGACGCAAGCGGTGTTGCCGCAGATGCTGGAGAAGGGGCGGGGCAGCATCGTCTGCACGTCGTCGATTTCCGCGGTGTGCGCGACGCCGGGCGAGGTGCTGTATGACGCGACCAAGGGCGCGTGCCACATGTTCGCGCGGGCGATCGCCGTCGAGTACCGCGACCGCGGCATTCGTTGCAACGCGCTCGCGCCGGGGTTCATCCGCACGCCGCACGGAATGCGTGAACTGAAGGACCTGCAGGCGATGGGTGTCGACGCGACCGAGGCGGCGATCGCGGTTCAGCAAGGCCGGCTGTGCGAGCCGTCGGAAGTCGCGGCGGCGGCACTGTTCCTCGCTTCCGACGAGTCGAGTTTCGTCAACGGCACGCACCTGTTCGTCGACAACTGCTTCTCCGCCGTCTGATTACGGATGCCCGCAGGATTCAACCGCTGCGAGGCGGTTGAATTTCGTCGTTGCGCGTGAACATGAAAAAACCGACTCGCGGCACGAAGCCGGCGAGTCGTTTTTTTTCAACCTGCTTCGAATCCGCTTCAGACAGACGGATCGACGTTCGCCTCGAGTTCGCGGATGCGGTCGAGATTGCGCGTGTCTTTCAATACCGGCGGCCCCGCGAACGTGTTTCGCACGCCGAAGCCATACCAGATCACCATCAGCACGACGACGAAACCGACGAGCACGTACAGCACCTTTTCGTTCGGCGGCTGGATGCCGACATACGCGAGCACGCACGCGCCGACCAGCGCGAGCAGCGCACACGGCTTCGACCAGATCCCGAGCTGGAACGGGCCCTTGTCCGTCCACGAACGGCCTTCGGCCAGCATCCCGGAGCCGATCGGCATCGCATACGAGATGAACAGGAACACCGCGCTGCCGGCGCTCAGCACCGAGAACGCGTCGCCGTACAGCGTGACGACGATCGCGAGCACCGCGCACGTCCAGATCGCGGGGCCGGGCGTGCGGTGCGTCGGGCTCACGCTGCGCAGCAGCTTCGACGCCGGCAGCCCGCCGTCGCGTGCAAACGCGTACACCATCCGCGACGTCGACATGATCGCCGCGAGCCCGCACACGTAGTTGATGAAGAACATCGCGAGTTCGAGGGTGACGCGCAGCGTCTTCGGAATCGGCGCGAGAATCGCCTCGAAAAAGCCGGTGCCCGGCTTCATGCTGGCGGTCAGGTCGGGCATCACCAGCACGAATGCGCACACCATCACGTAGCCGAACACCGCGGACCAGAACACCGACCCGATGATGCCGCGCGGCACGTTTTTGGCCGCATCGTGCGTCTCTTCCGACGTGTGTGCTGAGGCGTCGAAGCCGGTGATCGTGTAGGTCACGAGCAGCAGGCCGGACAGGAACGCGAGCGGCGTGGCCTGCTTCGGCCACGCCCCGCCGTCGACGCCGGTGAAATTGGTGAACGTCACCAGCCGATGCGCGTCGAACGCGACCGGCGAGTAGACGAGCAGCGACACCACGAGCGCGATCGTCACCACGAAGATGAGGTAGCCCGACAGGTCGGTGATCTTGCTCGCGATCCTGATGCCGCGCGCATTCAGGATCGCCTGCGAGATCGTGATGAACGCGATGAACGCCGTCTGGTGCCACCACGTCAGGCTGTCCGGGCTGACGCCGAACATCGGCGCGATCAGCGTCTTGAAGAACGGATCGTAGGTGCCGAAGTTGATCGCGGCGATCACGAAGATCAGGCCGATCAGGTTGAGCCACGCGGTCATCCACCCCCATTTCTTCCCGCCGAGGATCGCGCCCCAGTGATAGAGGCCGCCGGCCGTCGGAAACGCGGACGCGATCTGCGACATCGACACCGCGACGATCAGCGCGAACAGCGAGCCCAACGGCCAGCCGAGGCCGATCGAGGCGCCGCCGGTGGCGGAAAACGCGAGCTGGAACGCGGTAATGCCACCCGACAGGATGCAGATCACCGAAAACGACACCGCGAAGTTCGAGAAACCGCTCATACGTCTCGACAGTTCCTGCGCATAGCCCATCTTGTGCAGCAGGCTTACGTCACTGTCGGTGCCTGAATCAGGCTGGAATTTTGCATCCATGGTCGCTCCGTCACGAATGTCCTGCGTGGCAGGACCGTCATCGCCGCCCGGGCCAGGCAAGCTGGCCCGCTCCTGGGATTCGTCGGTGGCTCGCGATGCCGTGTCGAGCGGCGATCGCTTTCCAGTCCGATGCGTGAACGGTATGAAATCAAATTTCCCGGCTCTATCAGATTTCGGCAATCCAGTAAAAAACCGGACGGATGCACCGGAACAGGGCTTGTCGCACCGTTTCGTCGCCGGGAGGGCCGGGAGCGTGACGGATGCGCGGCGGCGACGACGGGCGATCGCCGGATCGCCGCCACGCAAGCGGCCCCGGACGCATGCGGGAACCAGCGACGGCCTATTCCGTTTGCGGCATGCCGCGTCGCGGTCCGAAGCGCGCGCGATAGTCGCGCGGGGAGACGCCGACCTGCTTCGCGAACGCGCGCTGCAACGCGTCGACGCTGCCGAATCCCGACCGCTCGGCGATGCGTTCGAGCGGCCAGTCGGCCCGCTCCAGCAGCGCCTTCGCGCGCTCGACGCGTGCGGCCAGCACGAACTGCGCGGGCGATCGTCCGGTCTCCTTCAGGAAATTGCGCGCAAATGTGCGTTCGCTCATGTGCATCCGCGCGGCCAGCGCGGCGACGCGGAGATCGCCGGCCGGATCGTCGGCGATCTCGGCGAGCAGCGCGCGCATGCGCGGCGTCGCGTTGGCCAGCGTGCCGAGCCCGACGCTGAACTGCGCCTGTCCGCCGGGACGGTGCATGAACAGCACGAGTTCGCGTGCGACCGCGAGCGCGGTCGGCGCACCGCAATCCGCCTCGACGAGTGCAAGACACAGATCGATGCCGGCCGTCACGCCGGCCGACGTATGGAACGGCGGATCGCTGACGTAGATCGCGTCCGGTTCGATCCGTGCGTCGGGACGAAGCGCCTGCAGCATCGCGCACTGGTTCCAGTGCGTGGTTGCGCGCCTGCCGTCCAGCCATCCGCCGGCGGCAAGCACGAACGCACCCGTACAGATGCTCGCGATGCGCCGCGTGTCCGCGATCCGCGTGCGCAGCCACGGCAGCACGCCTGCTTCCGACGCGGCATGGCGCAGCGCTGCTTCATCGCCGCCGGCGACGATGAGCGTGTCGATCCGCTCGGGCAGCGCCGCGAGCGCGGCCGTGCCGGCGAGGCGCAGGCCCGCGTGCGTGACGATGTCGCCGCCGTGTTGCGACGCGAGCGTGAGCCGGTACGGCGCGGCATGGTCGGGAAGATGACGGTTCGCGACCGCGAACACTTCCATCGGGCCCGTGATGTCGAGCGACTGGACGCCTTCGAAGCCGACGACGACGATGTCGCGTGCCGAACAGGTTGACTGGGACATGGCGGAAAGTGCGGTGGAGTTGTCCTTGTGACCGCGTGCATGATCCTTGTAATTTTCCGGACATGCAATCGACGGATGCGGGTGAACGATGCGGGGACGGAAGACAGGCGGGGCGGTGCTGCTGGTGTGCGCGATGCTGGGCGCATGGGTCGCGGGGTGGCATGTGCCGGTGAAGGCGGAGGACGCACGGCCGGTCGTCCAGGCGCTGACGATCGGCGCGCCGAAGGCGGCACGCACGCGGCCGCTCGTGGCGATCGTCGCGGACAACGCCGGAACGGAGACGACCGATTTCATCGTGCCGTACGCGATGCTGAAGGCATCCGATGCGGTCGACGTCGTCGCCGTGTCGGCCGCCGAGGGCGAGGTCGAACTGATGCCCGCGCTGCGCATGCTGGCCGATACGACGTTCGATCGGTTCGATGCCGCGACGCCTGCGGGGGCCGACGTGGTGATCGTGCCCGCGCTGCATCGCGCGGACAGCCCGGCCGTACTGGCATGGTTACGCAAGCAGGCCGCCGCCGGCGCGACGATGGTGGCGATCTGCGAGGGCGCGGAGGTGCTCGCGAACGCCGGCCTGCTGCGGCATCGCACGGCGACGTCTCACTGGTATGCGCGCGACGGCCTGCGCCGGCGCTTTGCCGATACGACGTGGGTCGGCGATCGCCGCTATGTGATGGACGGCAACGTCATGACGACGACCGGCGTATCGGCGTCGATTCCCGCTACGCTGGCGTTGGTGAATGCGTTGGCAGGGCCGGCAGTGGCGCGCGAGACGGCGCGGCGCGTCGGCGCGCAGTCATGGAGCGACGTTCACGACGGCAGCCGGTTCGCGTTGACGGCGCGTGCGGTGGCGGTCGCGCTGACGAACCGTGTCGCGCTCTGGCGGCACGAGACATTCGATCTGCCGGTCGAAACCGGGTTCGACGAGCTACCGGTTGCATTGACCGCCGACGCGTGGGCGCGGACCTGGCGCAGCGACGTCGTCGCGACGGCAGACGCGCGCGTGATCGAGTCGAAGCACGGGCTGCGGTTGCTGGCGCAGCCGGCGAATGCTCGGCACACGCGCATGGCGGTACCGGCCGACCGGCGCGGGGACGCGGTGCTGCCCGGTGTGCTCGGCGACATCGCGGCACGCTATGGCGACGCGACGTCGGGTTGGGTCGCGCTGCAACTGGAGTATCCGAGGTAGCGGCGCGCCATGCGCGCCATGCGGGCAATGCGTGCCGCGCTTGCGACGGAATTCGCCGGCGCCGGGCAGCGGGATGTCGAGGCAGGGCAGTGTCATGTCGATCGCCTCGCGAACGGTGTGTTGCTGCCGCGCGCGCCGCGAACCGCGACGCCCGCTCGGCGACACGCTGGCCGAGCGGCGCGCCGACATCAAGGCGCAATCACCGTCATCCTGAACGGCCCGCCACTCGCCGCCGCATGCGCAACCGCGTCGTTCGCTTCGTCGAGCGGGAAGCACGTTACGTCGAACAACCCGAGGTCGAGCAACCCGCCGCGGACGAGCCCTGCCATCAGCGTCGCGGCTTCGGTCGGGTACATCCACTTGCCGCGCAGCGTGATGTCGTTGCGCATGATCCACGGGTACGGCAACTCCAGCCCCCGCGCCGCCGAGCATGCCGACGCCGCCCATCAGCACCACGCGCCCGTAGGGCCGCACCGCCATCACCGCGGCGCGCACCGTCGTCGCCGGCACCGACGGCGGCATCAGGTCGATCACGCAGTCGATCGGCCCCGGTGCCGCCTGCTGCATGCGGGTGCGATCGGTGCCTTCATCGCCGGTCAGCGCGACGGGGCGCACGCGTTCGCCGAAGCGGCGCGCGAGATCCGCGAGCACACCCGCATTGCGGCCGGGCGCGACCACGCACTGCGCACCCATCGCCAGCGCCACCGCGATGCATGCGCTGCCGAAGTGGCCGGTCGCGCCGCTCACGAGCACGATCTCGCCCGCGCGCAGATCGGACGCGAGCAGCCCGCCGTACGGCACGAGCATCGTATTGAGCGCGCACCAGCGCGCGGCATCGGCCGGCGCGATCTCGCCGATGCGCACCGCGTTCTCGGTCGGCACGCGCACCCGTTCGGCAAACGGCCCATCGTGGAAATGGCGCTGCAACTGCTGGCCGCCTTCGCCGCGTGCGCTCCAGCCCTGCAGCACGATGTCGGGCATCCGCGCATCGTCGCGCGAGCACACGGTCGGATCGCAGAACACCCAGTCACCGGGCCGCAGCTGCGTCGCATCCGGGCCGCTTTGCCGGACCCGGCCGATGGCGCCGCAGCCCGGCACGATCGGCAGCGCGATCGGATAGCGGCGTTCGCCGCTGAACACTTCCTGCGCGTAGGGCAAAACCGGCGTCGCGACCACGTCCACGATGACCTCGCCGGTGCCGAGCACCGGGTCCGGCATCGTTTCGATCGCGAGCGGCGTGCCGAGCGACTTCAGAATCGCAGCTTTCATGAGGTTTCCTGACGGTGGGAGACGCGCCGATTCTGGCAGGCTTAGAATCCGCAACAAGGCCCGGCACGAACCCAGGATTGCCCGATACCACCCTGCACGGAGCGCACCCGATGACCGTCACCCCGCGAACCCCGTTCGGCGATTTCCTGCGCTCGCGGCGCAAGAAGCTGCGCCCGGATGCCGTCGGCCTGCACGACGGCCCGCGCCGGCGCACGCCCGGCCTGCGGCGCGAGGAAGTCGCGGAGCTGGCCGGCATCGGTGTCGACTGGTACGTGCGGCTGGAGCAGGGGCGCGACGTCAACCCGTCGGAGGCGACGCTCGATGGGCTGGCGCGCGCGCTGCGGCTGGACAAGGCCGAGGCCGCCCACCTGCGCGCACTCGCGCGGCGTGACGCATCACGGGTGTTCGTGCGGGAGCGCGTGCCGCCGTCCATCGTGCGGCTCGTGGCGAACCTGAACCAGCCCGCCTACGTGACCGGGCGGCGCTGGGACATCCTCGTGTGGAATGCCGCGGCGGCCGACCTGCTCGGCTTCGACCGGCTCGCGGAAGCCGACCGCAACATCCTCGTCTACATGTTTGTCGAGCCGCACGCACGTCAGCTCTTCGCCGCGAGCTGGGCCGACGAAGCATGCCGGATGATCGCGCTGTTTCGCGCGAGCCACGATCTCCATGCGAGCGATCCGGCGTTCATCGCGCTGGTGGCGCGCTTGCGCACGAGCAGCAGCGCGTTCGCGCAATGGTGGGATGCGCATGACGTGCGCAGCGGTGTGTCAGGGCAGAAGGTGTTCGCGCATGCGCAACGGGGCGCGCAGCGTTATGAATACGCGACGTTCCAGGCGAACGACGATCCCGCGCTGAAGCTGGCGATTTACACGCCGGTGAGCGGGGATGAGGGGGACTGAAGGGGTTTTAATCGCGGCCGACACCCGGCCGCGCATCGAAGCATCGGCTTCGTGCGCGAACGCGGGTGGCGGAACGGAACGAGGCGATGATCCCGGTCAGGCCGAAGCCGTGGCCGTGGCCGCGGCCGTGCGTCGGGCGGACCAGCGATTCCACAGCATGCCGGAGCGATTGCCGCTGCGGCAGTACGCGAGCACCGGCTTCTGCAGCGTATCGACCAGTGCGCCGAAGGCATCGATCTCCGCATCGCCGATGCCGTCGCGCTCGACCGGCAGATAGCGTGCTTCGAGGCCCAGTTCGCGGGCTGCCGCGGCGATTTCGTCGAACGCCGGATGGGCGTCGCCTTCGCCGTCAGGCCGGTTGCAGATGACCGAGCGGAAGCCGGCATTGCGGATCGCCTTCAGGTCGGCCGGCGTGATCTGCCGCGACGCGGAGAAGCCGTTGGCCGCCGTCGCGCGACACTGCTCGATCGCGTGGCGGAAGCAGGCGATCGCGAAGTCGACATCCTGCTCCGTCGTGAAGCGGCCGAAGCTCACGCGCACGGTGCGGCCGGCCGTTTCCGCGTCGAGGCCGATCGCGGTCAGCACGTGGGACGGTGCGCCGCTGGTCGAGTTGCATGCGGACGTCGACGACACCGCGAGCGCTTCGCCGAGCATGAACGGGAAGAAGCCCGGCGCATTCACCGTCAGGCTCAGCGTGTGCGGGATGCGGCGCGCGGCGGCCGCGTTCTGCGTGACATCGCCGAGTGCGACCAGTGCGTCCGTCAGGCGCGCGCCGAGCGCCGCGATGCGAGCGGCTTCGCCGTCGAGCTTTTCAGCGGCCAGTTCGCATGCCACGCCCATGCCGACGATCTGATGCGTCGCGAGCGTGCCCGAACGCAAGCCGCGCTCATGCCCGCCGCCATGAATCTGAGGCGCGATTTGATTTGCGATATCGCGGCGGACGTACAACGCGCCGATGCCCTTCGGGCCGTACACCTTATGCGCGGACATCGACAGCATGTCGATGCCGAGCGCACGCACGCCGATCGGCGTCTTGCCGAGCGCCTGCGCGGCGTCGACGTGGAGCAGCGCGCCCGCGTCATGCACGATGCGCGAGATTGCGCCAATATCGGTCAGCGTGCCGAGTTCGTTGTTCACGAGCATCAGCGACACGAGGCCCGTATCGGGGCCGATGGCGGCAGCGACCGCGTCGGCGGTGATTTCGCCGTCGCGCGTGGGCGCGAGGAACGTGACCGTCGAGCCGTGCTTCGACAGGTTCGCCATCGTGTCGAGAATGGCCTTGTGCTCGATGCGGCTCGTGATCAGGTGGCGCTTGCCGGTCGCGTTTTCCGCATAGCCCTTCAGCGCGAGGTTGTTCGATTCGGTGGCGCCCGAGGTCCAGACGATCTCGTCGGCGTCCGCGCCGATCAACGCGGCGACTTGCGCGCGGGCCTGCTCGACCTTGTCTTTCGCGAGCCGGCCGGCGGCGTGCGAGCTCGATGCCGGGTTGCCGAAGATGCCGTCGAAGCCGAGGCAGGCCGTCATCGCTTCGATCACGCGCGGATCGGCGGGCGTCGTGGCGGCGTAGTCGAGGTAGTGCAGCGTGGTGGTGTCGCTCATGTCCTTCTCATGCTCGTTTCTTTCGGAATGGAAGAAATGATACGGGGGACAGGAGGGAAAAAGGATCCAAAGTAGGCTGGCGATTCTGCTTGATATGGAATAACGTTTTATCGGAAGTGGGATTGGGGGAAATTTATTTTTCTGTCGGCGGGCGAGTGCGATTTGCGTGTCCGCTGCCCATTTTGCGAGGGATGATCGAGATGCAGTATGAACTGACGACGTTGTCGTGTTTGCTGCTGGAGCAGGATGCGGTTTCCGCCGGCGCACACCGATGGGTAACGGATCCGGGGGCCGCGGGGCGTCTCCTCGGCGCATGGCGTTCCGAAATCGGCGAGTTGGGGCAGATCGTCGTGCTGCGCGGCTTCGATGAAATCGACGAGCTGCAGCAGGAGCGCCGTCGTGCGTTGATGAGCGGCGGGCCGTTCAATATCGACCGTGACCACGTGGGCATCAGCATGGAAACCTACGAACTGTTTCCGTTCCTGCCCGCGATCGAGCCGTCGACACACGGCAGGTTCTACGAATTTCGCCGCTATTGGCTCAAGCCGGCCGGAATCGCGCCGACGATCGCCGCATGGGAGCAGGCGGTCGGCCCGGCGCAAGCCTATACGTCGCATCTCGTCGCGAACATGTACGCGATCGATGGCCCGCCTCGCATTGCCCATATCTGGGGGTTCTCGAGCCTGGAGGAGCGCATGACATTGCGCGCGCGCCACTATGCCGAAGGGCTTTGGCCGCCGAAAGGCGGGCCGCAGCAGATCGAGCGGGCCACGTCGACGATTTGCCTGCCGGAGGCGTGGTCTCCGCTGGGTTGAGTCTTTGGTGAATTGCCGATCAGGTCGCCGTATCTTGTTCATTCTGCATCGCCAATCGATAGGCATCCCGCACCCATGCCTGGAGTGCGGGCTCATATCTGGCCGGGATCGTGATCGTGAGGGTGGTGAGGCGCGTGTAGTTTCCCGGTAGCTCCAGATACCGCTGCCACACCTTCCGTACAAGCTGCGACATCGCGGAACACGTCATGCCGACTTCCGCCGCCACGGCCCGTTGTGATCGGCCCTTGACGAAAATCTCATGGAGAGCCCACTGGTTCAAAGGCTTGATTCGTGTATTTTGCACGCGCAACAGGCGGAACTGTTCGGCAGTCATGCGTCGGGTCTTTTGCATTCAAACTCGCCCGGAAGTGTGAAGTGAAGAAATCAAGGTCGCGCCGCATGAAGTCTTGTGACCATCGAAGGCAGCGTCTCGACCTTCGACCTTGAAGGCCGTGTCGCCTTCGGCAATCGTGCAAGCGCCATGAATCGGACACGAGCATGGGTCGCCGATGCGGGCGACCGAGCGCCCCATCACGGTGCTTTTTCGGGCGCCGGATTCGACCCGGCCGCCGTGGGTGTGCGTATCTTCTACCCGGATAATTCCCCGCATGGGATTTCGTCCTCCAAATGGTTTGAGGTCTGACGCGGCGATCACGCTCGGATGAAGCAATCTGCCGCGCCGGTGTGCATCACCATGAATAGCCTTGCATGCCGTAATTTGTGTCGTGTCGACGTCCCCACCACGGCAAGTAGGCGTTGTTTCCGCCGCGTGCGCGGAACCAGTCCTTGTCGGGATCGATCGGCGTGAGCTTCGACGGTGGCCGGACGACGACCGCGACCGGGTGATCCGGATCGGTCGTGCCGGCGACGAGTGCGTTGCCGCCGAAGTGGTTGATTCGGCCGATGGCGAGCGCGACGTCGGTCAATGCGCTGCCGGTGCCCATGTCGCCGAGTAGGGCGGCTGTGTTGAATGTCTGTTTGTGGTGGTCGTATGCGGGAAGCGTTTCCGTCAAGGTTTGCGCGAGCGCGGCAAGACGTGCCGACGATGCGTCGCTGCCTTTGCCTGCGTCGTGAACGATGTAGTTGAGGTCGGCGGCCGCGATGCCGGCGTTGCGCGCCGCTTGGTCGATGGTCGCCTTCCACGCCTGCACGGCGCGGGTCGTGCCGACCTTCTGCGGAAAATCATGCGTGTTACCGGTCGCGGCCTTGCTGATCCACGCGAGCGGTTCGCGCTCGGTGTTGAACGTCGGGCCGGCGAGGAACAGCACGACCAGATTCTCGTTGATCTGTGCATCCGTGGGCGGGAAGTTGGGTGCGTCCCAGTTCATCACCCAGACGCTCTTGTCGGGGTTCGCCTGCAAGTAGTCCAATGCGTTGTTCAATGAAGTGAAGCCGGCGTTCGCGCCGCCTTGCGTGATTTGTACGTCGGGGAGCGCGCTGCGGCTCCACATCGTTGGAAAATGCGTATTCCCGATCGAAAACGATTTTCGAATCGAGTCCTGCAAATAGGCTTTCGACTCGTCCGCGTCGAGCCGTTCCGGAATCGCGAGCTCAACACGGATACCAGCCAACTCGCGCCAGTCTTTTGTATCGTCAGGTTTGACCGTATAAAAGTATTTTGCGTTGCTTGCGTAGCGTGAGCGAATCAGCAAGGGAAACTTGTACATGTACTTGCGATAGAACCCTCTAAATGTTTCTGCTCCACGGTTGCCATATGCGATGCCCGCAACCGATTGGAGAGTAGTAAAGGACTGCGGATCGGTGCGTACCATATCGTCATTCTTGTTCGGCGCGGCAAGTCCTTGCGTCCACAACAATTGCCATTCGGTCGGGTAGTCCATGCGTTGCAAAGGATTCAACCAGATCAGGCCGACAACCTGGGCAACAAATGGCTTCGCCGGCTCTGCGACGGCCGGGGCTGAGTTTGCTACGAACTCAGGGGTTGGCGCGGAATGCGCCGAACGCATCATGGCCGTAGTAAACAGAAACACCACGAGTGCTACCAAACTGGGTACAACTACAAATCGCTTCATCCAATCTCCAAATTCCAACTGTGCCGGGTCCGGTTGTTCTACGTGCGCCATCAGTGATGCCATGAGTACAGCCGCTATCATCCACGCAGCGACCGCAACCGCGAAACGTCGCGGCCATTTAACGATCAGCACCTTCATACCGCACCCCCGACCTTCAGATAGAACTGTCCTTCGCGTTCGTCCGTGATCGCGGTCGGCATTCTGCCTTCGCTGTTCTCCTCATGGATCCAACTCTGTATCGATAGATCGTCAAGTTCTCCACGTGAAAAATAGTCGTAGTACTTCTTGTTCGGATTTTCGTTGGGAATGCCGTCCCCCATCCGCCAATCCGCCTCAATCCGCAAGTCATAGAGTTGCTCGGGCGTCAAATAGCAAACCCCAATCGCCACATCGTACGCAAGCGCCTTTTCCGCATGCTTCGGATTGGTCATCGTCGTGGAATGATTCGTCGGGCTGTTGGTCGAGCCACGATCGAGCCAATCGATAATCTGCTTGTCGCGCCATTCCTTGTAGCCCTCCGGCATTTCGCTCTTGCCGTCCTCACCGATCACGTGGCCATCACCATCGAGCCATTCCGTATTCAGCGTTCGCCGGGCCTCCATCCGCATCAACGCGCGGTCCTCGTAACGCTGTCCGGCTTCGCTCTCCGCCGTACCTTGCGCGACGCTGTCCTTGTTCTTCGCCGTGTACTGATCGTAGGGATCGTCCGCGCGCTTGTCTGCCTCGCTCTTGCTTGCGTCGCGCCATGCGGCCGGCGGATCGTTGCCTTCGTTGAAGTCGCTTGTCGCATTGCCGTCCTTCGTTTCGATGGGCTTGCCGAACCGAAACGCCTTCGGCGGGAACGGTTCGTCGAGTGCCGGCGCGTCCGCCACCACGGTCCAGCCTTCCGGCGGAATGGCGTTCACGCGGAACATATTCAATGCCGAGCTGATCTGGGTCACGAAAAACATGATCGGCGCGGATGCAAGCGTGGCCGCCACCCCGAACACGGACTCGTTTCCCTTGAGCGCACCGATGAGGTTGAATTTGGCAGGCGGTGAAGGCGGATACCAGAAGCCCGACGTCTTTCCCTTCTGTACATACCGCCAGTCATCCTCCCGATACCGATACTGTTTCTGCACGCCGACGTGGAAGCCGGAGGCAAAGACGCGCTGCGTCAGCACGCCGGGGACGCCGATATCGTTCAGCTCGTTCTCGTCGATGCCGCGCCAGCCGATGCCTTGAACCGTGATCGCCGAAATCACCTGATCGTGCGGACAGCAATACGCGGTGACGCGACCATACGTCGATCCATTCAGGCCGTGGCATACCCGATCGTCTTGTGCTGCATAAGACTTCTTGCTGGTCGGCGATACCCGTTCGTTCGCCATGTCTTCATCGATCTTGTCCGCGGAAAGTTCATAGGCCTTCCGAGTGTCGATGATCGACAGAAACTTGCCGAACGTCTTCGTGCGCGCGGCGTAGGTCTGCCGTCCGCGTCGGCCCTTGCTGTCCTTGGTCGCGCGTTGCGACCAGGTATCCATGAACGTATCGGAGGGATTCGGACCGTCCGCACGCGCAAGACTGTACGGCGCGTTCGCCAGCACGTAGGCGTCGGCCACGCAATGCCCGCTACGCCCCCACGGATCTTCGACGTCGGGCAGCGCATCGCCGAAGAAAGCCGCGGCAAGGCCCACGATGTTGCCCTGGCTATGGCACACGACGGTGATCGGCACGTCGGCCTGCATGCGGCGAATCGATTCGATCAGCTTGGCGAGACGCAAGGCTGCGAGCACGCCATATGCGCGGGGCGGCGCGCGATACAGCGGCCGATTGGTCGGGTTGATCCCCTGGACGGTCAACCACCCGGCCGCGCGGTCGTCGAGGCCGCCGTGCCAGAGATCGGGCAGGCTCGCGCAACCGTTCGTGAACGGGCCGCCGCCCCAGTAGTCCTTCTCGTTCAGAAAGATCTTGTCACCATACTCTTTCAGCTCAGCGGCGGTCGCCCGATAGCCCCATCGGAAATGAATGACGGGAGAGAAGGACGGGTCGGATTTGATGTAGTCGCCGGCCCAGAGTTTGGGATTCAAAAACCCGTCAGGCGTCACGCTTTCCGTGTACTTCACAGGCACCAACTGCCCGGCCTCGATACCGCGATACTTGAGTTGATCGTCCAGCCGCCCGAGCCGGCGATTCAGGCCATCGCACAGCCCCTGCTCGGCGGCTTCGAACCATTCACCTTCGGAATTCACGCCATGCACGAAGATGACGATACCGGGCAACGGCATTTGCTTGAGGCAGATCAGCCGCGTGCCTTTCGTCCACATCGCGACCCCTTCGCTCCGGCCGACGACGATCTGCGGCGGCTCCGGGCGCGGCGCAACGGCGTCGGGCACGTCGGTCTTTGCGGCATGCTCGTTGGTGCGGGCGTCCGCAGCCGGTCGAGGATCGAGAGATGAATCAGTCATACGGAGTCCTGCGCTTGCGTTAAACATTCTTCTTGGCGAACTGAACCGCCAGCTTCTCGAACCGGTCGGTATCGACCTCCGGCAGTTCCCCGGCGATGTCGGTCGTCAAATCCGACAGCGTTCCCGATGCCTTTCGAATCTGTCCTTCGAACCCCGGTGCCGCGTGACCGTCCGTTGGTCGGATCAGCTTCGGGACGCGGCCGAGCGGACGTTGATCGAATGTCGGCAAGTCGACGCTCATGCTTGCGGGGCCATCCCATGCATGGCCATCGGATTTCACGGTGAACTTGCCGGGGCACCCCAGTTCGATATCGCCGCCATGCAGCCTGAGATACGCGCCGCCGGACGTGACGAATACGACTTCGTCGCTTGCCGTGCCGGCGAGCTTGCCGTCGGCCGCAGTCAACTGGATGTTTTTGCCGGACTCGATCTGCGTGTCGCCGTTCTGCGATTGAAGGGCGACTTTCCCCTGATTCGCGATCGCCGATACGCCGTTGCTATGCGCGAACATCGCGATGCCGTGTCCCGCATGCAGATTGATTCGCTCGCCGCTCGTGATCTGCATGTGTTGCTGCGCGATCTGATTGATGTTCTCGCCCGCATACGTGACGTGCGTTTTCGGCGTGACGTTCAGCGACCCCGCTTGCGCGCCGAACGCCATGAACGCGGATGCGTCGCCGGTGGCGCCGGATTCCGACTGGCCGGGCTTCCAGTGACGGAATGCATGCGCGATGTTGTCCTGGCCGGCCGTGTCGGCGGATTGCCCGCCGTGCTGGCCGGCGTAATCGCCGAGCGACTTGAACAGCTCCGTGCATTGGTCGAGCAAGTGAATCAGCTCATCGCGATCGAGCTGACCGCCGGTCGCGTGCGACCGCGCATAGGTCGTCAACAGCATGCCTTGGGCGGCGCGCAACGCCGCAGCGGCGTCGGTGCGCAGTTCCGCGCCTTCACCCCGGTCGCTCCCGTGTCCATCACGACGGGGCTGCGTCAGATAGCCGAGATTCAGTTGAGAGTGCGCATGTTCGCTCGCCAACTGCGCCGAAATCTGCGACGGCGTATCGTCCAGGCGAAGCTGGTTGTACCGATGGCCGTTGATTTCCTTGGTCTTGATCCCGGACAAGTAACGGTTGCCGGGTAGCGAACCGGTATCGCTGAAGGTCGCGGGCGGGTTCGCGCCGTTGCTCAGGATTCCGATGATCACCAGACGGTCCGGATCGCCCGACAGGCTGCCCAGCAAAACCTCCATGCCGACCCGAGGCAGGAAAAGCGCGCCGAAGTATTTCCCCGCCAGGTTCGCGCCGACGCGAATCGGCGCACTGTCGCCGGCCAGGCCGGTCGTTCCGGCGCCTTGCGCGTGGGCGTGATCGACCGGGTCGTAGCCGTGAATCTGCACGCGCACGCGGCCGGCTTCATCGCAGAACACTTCCTCTCCCGGTGTGCCGACGATCGTGCCGGTAAGCAGATGGACCGGCGGCACATCGATTCGCGGATCGTAGGCGGGCGTGAGCGGCACGCCGCGTCGCACGCACGTGAAACGGTTCTCATAGCGCGTGTCCGTTCGTTCCGATGCATCGGCCGGTGCCGGCGGAACGACTTGCGCCAGGTGACGGCTTGCCGTGAACAGCCCGCTCACGCGACCTGCCAGGATCTTCGGCAGGTTGTTCCAGATATCATGCCGAACCGACGTGACGACAAACTGGCGATGATCGGCGGGCTTCATATCCAGCTCGGGGGCGCCGGTCAACATGAACCAGTGACCGACCGGCAGGTCGCGCACACTGCTGATGCCTTCATGGCGTACGGCTTCGAACTGATGCGCGAGCATCCGGTCGTGCGTGAGGCGATCGTGATCGCTCCACGAATCGCCGACGTGCGGAATGTCGATCGCGACGTCGGTCAGCAGGTTCGCAAGGTCGTTTCCCGACTCGCCCTGATCGATGTCGGTGACGCTCGTGGATTCGTCTACACGGGCTTTCTTGTAGTCCCACGACGGACGGCTGACTTGGCCGGGCGACAGGCCTTGGCAGCATGCAAAGAGCGTTACCGTGTCGCGTGGTTCGACTCCGGCATCGCGCGGATGGACGCGGACGGTGCCGGCCGGCGCTTCCGTCAGGCGATAGGGATCGTCGCAAAACTGGAGTGTGTGGACCGGGCGTTCGTCGGGCATGCCGCTCGCCCCGCCGATCGGTCCCGCCTTCGCAAATACCGTGATGCCGTCCCGACGCAACAGACGCCGGATGAAGCGCGCGTCGGATTCGTTCACCTGCCGTGTCAGTTCGCGCACCGGATAGCGTTCGGCCCGCAATGCCGACAGGTCGAAATCGAATGCCTGCGCGAGTGCGGGGCTGCGATGTTTCCACTCATTCATCAGCGTCGCCAGAATGTCGATCACGTTGCACGATCGGAACAGGCGGGCGTTCGTGCGACGGTCCATCAGCGACAGGGCGTCGCACACGTGCAATTGATACACGGTCAGTTCACCGTCGGATTGGCCGGTCCGCACGTCGCGCACGATCGCATTGATCGTTCGTATGCCGCCGCGATCGGTCGTCAGCCGGACCGACACGGGTAGACCGAGAAACAGCGCAGGCGATAGATGCGCGTGGGTGGACACGCAGGTCAGTTGCCCGTCGATCCCCGATATCAACCCTTCGCGAATATCGGCGTGATGGAGCGCCAGCAGATGGCCGACCGTGCGTTGCGCCAGCCCGAAATAGAGATCGACCGACCGCTTGTTGCCGCCCATCAGACCGGACGCAAAATTTCGGAAGGTACTTTCTATCGACATCACCGCAATCTCGTTATTTTCGTTCTCAATTCGGACTGGTTCGAATTGAGCTTTAAGGTAAATAAAAAGAAGGTTCTGGGAAATTTGCGATGGAGGGTATCAAACTTATTTGTCGCGATAAATGTTTTGATATTTAGAGATAGTTTTTATATTTCGAGGGAACTGTATTTAACATTCTTTGTGGGAGGATTGAAATTTGTATTTAGTAACGGACGTGAATATTTTGAATGAAAATTTATTGTTGGATCGGCGAATAATGAGTTGTTTTTCGTCGAAATAAGTTGAATGAAAGGTGTGAAGAATAAGATCCATCCCATGTCTGGACGAACTGCGGCGCATTGCGGTGTCGGAAAGAGAGGTGAACGGGATTGCGCGGGTGCTCGTCCGGTGCATCTTGGTTTGCCCCTGTTTTTCGCCCCCCCCGCTACCCGGCGGACGACTTCTGTGCATGCATGGCGCCTTGCGTGGATGCCCCGATGTCCATGAGGGATTTCCCCCGTGATGCATGAGCGAGCGTCACTTCGACGCCGCGCCCGCGCTCTTCGCGCTTCCCCGCCGACCGTTCCCGGCACCGCCCGCGATTATTTGCGTTTCGCGAATGGCGCGTTCGCCGGTTGTTCCCTACCCGATTGGCGGCCGTGCACCTATCGTGGTGACGTCGGCTGATTGAACCCAACGCGTCGCACCCGAACGCCAGTCGGCACTTCCTCGCGATTCGCGTCGCACACAAAAACCATCGGACCTGGCTCATGCGCAGGCGCTGCGGCGCGCGCAGGCGAACCTGTGTCCACGGAGACGGACATGAAAGCAAACGAGTGGGATACCTCATACGAGTGGAAGGCGGTCACGCTGCTGGCGCTCGGCTTCGGGCTGGTCGGCCTCGATCGCTGGCTGATCGCGCCGCTGTTCCCTTCGATCATGAAGGACCTCAACCTGAACGCGCAGGACGTCGGCAACTGCATCGGCGTGCTCGGCCTGTCGTGGGGCATCTTCGCGGCGCTGATGGGCGGCATCTCCGACAAGATCGGCCGCCGCAAGGTGCTGATTCCGGCCATCCTCGCGTTCTCGCTGCTGTCGGGCTTCTCGGGGCTCGCGGGCGGCCTGCTCGGGCTGATGGCGATTCGCGGCCTGATGGGCGTCGCGGAGGGCTCGTTCTGCCCGACGAGTTTCGCCGCGACGGCCGATGCATCGCATCCGCGGCGGCGCGGGCTGAACCTCGGGCTGCAGCAAAGCGGCTTCGCGCTGTTCGGGCTCGCGCTGTCGCCGATCATCGCGACGCAGCTGCTCGGCTTCGTGTCGTGGCGCTGGGTCTTCGCGCTGGTGGCCGTGCCCGGCCTGATCCTCGGCGCGATCATGTTCTTCGTCATCCGCGAGCCGAAGGTCACGAAGGTCGTCGCGTCGGAGCATGCGCCGGCATCGCTCGGCCACGTGCTCAAGAGCCGCAACATCCTCGTCGCGATGGCCGCGTTGTGCTGCGCGATGACGGGCGTATTCGTGCTCGGCGCGCTGTTGCCGCTGTACCTGACCGACTACCTGGCGCTCGGCACGCAGAAGATGGGCCTCGTCGTGTCGGCGATCGGTTTCGGCGGTTTTCTCGGGCAGTTCGGGTTGCCGGGCCTGTCCGATCTGATCGGCCGCCGCGTCGCGAGCATCGTCGGCTTCGCGGGAACGGCCGTGATGCTCTACATCTTCCGTGGCCTCGGCCCGCAGCCGCTCGCACTGTTCGGGGTACTGTTCGTTGCGTCGTTCTTCACGCTCGGGCTGGTGTCGCTGCTGTCCGGCCCGGTGGCGACGGAGGCCGCGCCCATCGGGCTCGTGTCGACGTCGATCGGCGTGGTGGTCGGGGTCGGCGAGATTTTCGGCGGCGGCATCGCGCCGGCGATGGGCGGCTACGTCGCCGCACACTTTGGCATCCAGAACATTCTGTGGCTGCCGATGTGCGCGGTCATGCTGGGCATCGTGGTCAGCCTGCTGCTGAAGGAAACCGCGCCGGCCGTGCTGCAGCGTCGGTTGGCGGCCGTGCAACCGGAACTGGCGGCGGGCGAGCAATCGCGGTAAGGCAATACAGGGGCAGGGCCGCGCATGCGCGGGCCGGCGTCATCGCCGATTGACATCGATTGGGTGACAGTGTGACGCGTCCCGCATGACACAGCCCGTGATCCGCACGGGTAGACTGCCGGTTTCGCTGTCGAAAAAGGGCGCGGTATGGACCGGTTCCTGAGCATCGAGGCATTCGTCCGGGTGGCGGAGGCGAGCAGCTTCGCCGAGGCGGCGCGGCAGCTTGGCGTGACCAGCTCGGTCGTGACGAACCGCATCCAGCAGCTCGAGAAGTTCGTCAACGCGCCGCTGTTCCATCGCAGCACGCGCCACGTGCGCTTGTCCGAAGTGGGCGAGGCGTTTTATCGCGAGTGCGCGGAGGTGGTGGGGCGCGTCAACGAGCTGACCGACCAGATGCGCGAGCTTCGCGCGACGCCGACCGGGCGGCTGCGGATCCAGATGCTGCCCGGTTTCGCGCTCGATCACTTCGGCGCGCCGCTGATGGAATTCAACCGGCGCTACCCGGGCATCCAGCTCGACGTCATCGTCAATGACCGTGTCGTGGACCCCGTCGAAGAAGGGTTCGACATCGCGTTCCAGATCTTTCCGCCGATCTCCGAGTCGCTGATCGAACGGCGGCTGTTCACCGTCAGGCGCCTCTTCTGCGCGTCACCCGCGTACCTCGACACGCATGGTGCGCCACAACATCCACGCGACTTGCTGCAGCACACCACCGCGCTTTATTCGGGCTATCCGTCGCGCAACCGCTGGACGATGACGCGCGGCGACGAGGTCGTCGAAATGGAGCTGCCGGGCATGATCCGCTCGAACTCCGTGCACCTGCTGCGCGAGTACGCGCTGTCGGGCGGCGGTGTCGTGTGCCTGCCGACGCTCGTGGCGAGCGAAGCGCTCGTCGCAGGCCGGCTCGTGCCGATCCTGACCGACTTCCAGCTCGCGCCGCTGAGCTTTGCCGCGGTTTATCCCGCAACGCAGCGACAGGCGTTGAAAGTGAAGGCGCTGGTCGAGTTCCTCGCGGAAACCATCGGCGACGAATCGCCGTGGGATGTTCCCCTTCTGGAGCGTGGCTGGGTGCGGTGAAGCGCGCGGATTATTCGCGAAACGCAAATGCCGTAGTCGCCGTCCCGTGCCTTGTTGCGGGTGGGCCTTACCCCTAGAGTGGAATCCAACAAGCGGTTCAACTCAGGAGACAGAAATGACCGACACGGCATTCCATACCGTCTTTGGCTCGCTCGACCATTACCGGAAGGGCGAGATCGAAATCACGAGCGGCAGCGCTCAACACTACGCGTTCTCGAATGTTTTCGAGGTCGCATCGAAGTCGGCCCCTTATGAAAAGGTCGTCGCCGGCAAGAACCTCGAATACGTGATCGAAGTGCTGCGGACCGACGGCCAGTCGCCGTGGTTCGCCTGCGCACACGACGAGTTCGTGATCCAGATGGATGGCGAAGTCCGGATCGAATTCATCAAGCTCGATACGCCGCCGCAAGCGGGGCGCGGCACCGTGAACGCCGGCACGCAACCGGCCGGCCGCAAGATGGGCTACGTCGTATTGCGCCAGGGCCATCAGGCGCTGCTGCCGGCCGGCTGTGCATATCGCTTCACCGCCAGCCGGCCGGGCGTCGCACTCGTGCAGACCATCCTGGGCGAGCTGTCCGTGGAGAAGTGGGCCGACATCTGCCTGCACTGATTCGTCCGACCTCATTCGACACTTCCAGGAGACACGTTATGGCCACCCTCGACACTTTCGACACTTCCGCAGGCTTTGCCGCCGATCTGGTGCAAGCCACCGAAGCCGATGCCGTCACCGGCTACCGCCGCTTCCAGCTCGGCGCATTCGAATTTCAGCGCGACGAATATTTCGTGAAGATCAGCTGGCCCGCGAAAGGCCAGACCCGCACGCACGCGATGCCGGCGGACGCGTTCCTGCGCGCGATGATGCGCGACGTGGCATGGGGCTTCTTCTACGGCTGGGTGAACTTCGACCACGTGTTCGGCACGCGCAACCACTACGGCAAGGTGGACATGTATGCGGGCACCTTCAACGGCATCCTGAAGGACGCCGGCGTCGATTACACCGAGACCTTCGACACGCCCACGATCATGGCGACCTTCAAGGCGATGCTGCACGACTGGACGAACGAAGGCTTCGATCCGTTCGCGGCGCCCGAGGAAACCGGCACGGCGTTCGGGCGCAAGCACGGCGAGAACGGCGCGGCGATCGAGCGCACGCGGATCGCGACGCGCCGCATGCCTGGCCTCGAAGGCGATTCGCCGCTGCGCGACGACCTGCCGGTCAACCGCGCGTTCCTCGACGTCGCGCAGGACGAACCGGAAGTGCACGTCGAGCCGGGCTTCGAAGGCGAGCTGCACGCATTCAACCTGTTCAAGTACCTGTCCCGCTCGGACGTGACGTGGAATCCGTCGGTCACGTCGGTGTGCGGGCGCAGCCTGTTCTGCCCGACCACCGAGGAATTCATCCTGCCGGTGTTCCATGGCAACGACCGCGTCGAATGGTTCCTGCAACTGTCCGACGAAATCGTGTGGGACATCGGCGACAAGAACACCGGCGCGCCGCGCGCGCGCGTAACGATGCGCGCCGGCGACATCTGCGCGATGCCCGCCGACATCCGGCACCAGGGCTACTCCACGAAGCGGTCGATGCTGCTGGTCTGGGAAAACGCGACACCGAACCTGCCGCAGCGCTACGAGAGCGGCGAGCTCGCGCCGTATCCGATCGCGTTCTGAGCGGCGCGCCGGTTTCCGCTTGCGCTTCACGCCATCCACCGAGGACGATTCATGCAAACCCAACTCTTCATCGACGGGCGCTTCGTTGACGCCGTCGACCGCGGCACGATCGACGTGCTGAACCCGCACGACGGCTCCGTCATCACGAAGATCGCGGCCGCCACCGCGGCGGACGTCGACCTGGCCGTCGAAGCCGCGACGCGCGCGTTTCCCAAATGGTCGGCGCTGCCGGCCGCCGAACGCGGCCGCTTGCTGCTGCGCCTGGCTGATGCGATCGAGGCCAACGCGGAGGAGCTGGCCCAACTCGAATCGCTGGACACCGGCCACCCGATCCGCGATTCGCGTGCGCTCGACGTGCCGCGCACGGCGGCGTGCTTCCGCTACTTCGGCGGCATGGCCGACAAGCTGCAAGGCTCGGTGATTCCTGTCGAGACCGGTTTCCTGAACTACGTGCAGCGCGCGCCGATCGGTGTCGTCGGCCAGATCGTGCCGTGGAATTTTCCGCTGATGTTCACGAGCTGGAAGATGGGCCCCGCGCTCGCGGCCGGCAACACGGTGGTGCTCAAGCCTTCGGAAATCACGCCGCTGTCGACGCTGCGCATCGTCGAGCTGATGGCCGAGGTCGGGTTCCCCGCGGGTGTCGTCAACATCGTCCCCGGCTATGGGCACACGGCCGGCCAGCGGCTCGCCGAACACCAGGGCGTCGGCAAGATTGCGTTCACGGGATCGACGGCCACCGGCCGCCGGATCGTCGAAGCGTCGCAGGGCAACCTGAAGCGCGTGCAGCTCGAACTGGGCGGCAAGGGCGCCAACATCGTGTTCGACGATGCCGATCTCGACGCGGCCATCAACGGCGCCGCGTGGGCGATCTTCCACAACCAGGGGCAGGCGTGCATCGCCGGCTCGCGTCTCGTGCTGCACGAACGCATCGCCGATGCGTTCCTCGAGCGCTTCGTGGCGCTCGCGTCGTCGATCCGCATCGGCAACCCGCTCGATGCGAACACCGAGATGGGGCCGCTGACGTCGAAGCAGCACCTCGATCGTGTGCTGGCGTTCGTCGACGTCGCGCGCGAGCAGGGCGGCCGCGTGCTCGCCGGCGGCAGCGCGCCGCAGGACCCGGCGCTCGCCAACGGCTACTACGTGCGCCCGACGGTCATCGAGGCCCGCAGCGCGACCGACCGTATCGCGCAGGAGGAAGTGTTCGGCCCGTTCGTCACGGTGCTGCGTTTCGGCAGCGACGAAGAAGCGCTGGCCATCGCGAACGCGACCGAATACGGGCTGGGCAGCGGCCTGTGGACGAAGGATCTGTCCCGCGCACACAAGATGGCGTCGCAGATCGACGCGGGCATGTGCTGGATCAACTGCTACAAGCGCGTCAATCCGGGCAGCCCGTTCGGCGGCGTCGGCCAGTCGGGCTACGGCCGCGAGATGGGCTTCGAGGCGATGCACGACTATACCGAGGCGCGGTCGGTGTGGGTCAACGTCGACGGCAACGTGCCGCCGCACTTCAAGCGCTGAGGTTCGCCATGGATCGCTTCGTCTATCAGGGCACCCCGTCCCGCGTGGTATTCGAATGGGGCGCGCTCGACAGGCTGCCGGACGAGTTGTCGACGCTCGGCGCCCGCCGCGCGCTGATCCTGTCCACGCCCGAACAGAGGCCGCTCGCCGAGCGTGTGGCGG
Source organism: Burkholderia sp. Se-20373 (assembly GCF_017104705.1). Lineage (NCBI taxonomy): Bacteria > Pseudomonadati > Pseudomonadota > Betaproteobacteria > Burkholderiales > Burkholderiaceae > Burkholderia > Burkholderia sp. Se-20373. The sequence continues at coordinate 89,405 of NZ_JAAGPH010000002.1, forward strand.
CGATCCTGGGCGAGCGTGCGGCCGGCATCTGCGCGCAGGCGGTCATGCACGTGCCGATCGAAGTCGCACACGCGGCGCGCGAGATGGCCGGCGAGCTGGACGCGGATTGCTGCATCGCGATCGGCGGCGGGTCGACGATCGGGCTGGGCAAGGCGATCGCGCTCGAATCGGTGCTGCCGATCCTGGCCGTGCCGACGACGTACGCGGGCTCGGAGATGACGCCGATCTTCGGGCTCACGGAAGGCCGGCTGAAGCGCACCGGGCGCGACGCGCGCGTGCTGCCGCGCACGGTGCTCTACGACCCGTCGCTGACGTTGTCGCTGCCGGCGGACATTTCCGCGGCGTCCGGCATCAACGCGATGGCGCATGCCGTCGAGGCGCTCTATGCGGAAGATGCGAACCCGGTGATCAGCCTGATGGCGGAAGAATCGATCCGGGCGCTCGGCGAAGCGCTGCCCGTGGTCGTGCGCGATCCGGCGAACCGCGACGCGCGCAGCCGCGCGCTGTACGGCGCGTGGCTCGCGGGTACCTGCCTGGGCGCGGTCGGCATGGCGCTGCATCACAAGCTGTGCCACACGCTGGGCGGCACCTTCAACCTGCCGCACGCGCAGACGCATGCGGCGATGCTGCCGCATACCGCGCACTACAACCACGCTGCCGCGCCCGATGCGCTGCGCCGTGTGGCGCGCGCGCTGGGCGGGAACGACGCGGCGGAAGCCGGCCCGCTGCTGTTCGCGCTGAACGCACGGCTCGGTATCGCGCCGGCGCTCGCTGACCTCGGGATGCCGGAGGCCGGCCTCGACGAAGCGGCCGACCTCGCGTGCCGCAACCCGTATGCGAACCCGCGGCCGATCGAGCGTGAGGCGATTCGCGCGCTGCTTCAGCATGCATGGGAAGGGCGCGCGCCGCAATGAACGGCCGGATGCGCCAACGGAGACAACCATGAGCCTTGACCACCATGACGGTGACGCCACGCTGGCCGAGCCGGTCGTCGCCCGCTTCGACGGCACGCCGAGCCTGCGCCTGCGTGCGCCGATGCAGCGCCTCGTGCGGCATCTTCATGCGTTCGTCCTCGATCGGAGCTGACCGCCATGGCAAGATTTTTTGCGGTGTTTGCGACGGACCAGCCAGGCATGCGCGACGTGCGCGATCGCGTGCGGCCGATTCACCGGACTTACCTGCGCTCGGCCGACCAGCACGGCGTGGTGGTGCGGCTCGGCGGCCCGACGCTCGACCCGCACGGCGACGCGATGAACGGCACGCTGCTCGTCCTGGAGGCGGACGACATTCAGGCGGTGATGCAGTTCATCGGCAACGATCCGTATGTGAAGGAGGGGCTGTTCTCGCATGTGGAGGTGCGGCCGTGGGACTGGAGCCTCGGCAACCCCGAGCAGAGGGTATGAGTCATGGACGCACGACAACTCTGCCGGTTTTCCGATGTGCCCGACGGCGGCGCGCGGGTCGTCGACGAAGCATGTATCGGACGTCCCGTGATCGTCGTGAGACGCGGTGAGCAGGTATGGGCTTATGTGAATCGTTGCCCGCACTTCTCGGTGCCGCTCGATTTCGTGCCGGGTAGCGTTTCCTGCTATCGGTCGCAGGTGCTGATGTGCGCCCATCACAGCGCGCTGTTCCGGTTCGATGATGGTGTGTGTATCGATGGGCCTTGCTCGGGATCGGCGCTGGAGGCCGTGGCGGTGGAGGTGGATGCCGCTGCGTGGGTCGTCTATCGAGGCGCTTGATTCCGGTGTTTTGATGAGGGGCGGGCAGGGCCGTTCAATGCGACGGCGATCGGGTTCATCGATCAGTAAAGCTAAGCATATTTCTGGCGTTGTTTCATCTGCCTGATTGCGGGCGATTCCTTGTGACACATCGAGCGAGCACCTGCCACGCAGCAGGTGGTGGTCTCGTATTTTCATAAAAAAGACGGAGACAAAATGAAACTCAGGTTTGGAGCAGTGGCGATTCTTGCGGTGGCGCAGGGCGCATGGGCGCAGAGCAGCGTGACGATGTTCGGGCTGATCGACGCGGGCGTCTCTTATGTGAGCAACGAGGGCGGCGGAAAGAACGTCAAGTTCGACGACGGCATATTCGCGCCCAACCTCTTCGGCTTTCGCGGCACGGAAGATCTCGGTGGCGGATATCGCGCGATCTTCGCGCTCGTGAACCAGTTCTCGATGGCGAACGGCGCGATCATCGGGACGGGGATTTTCGGGCGCAACGCGTATGTGGGCCTCGAAAGCAACCGGTTCGGCAGCATCACGCTGGGCAATCAGTACGACTTCATGGTGGATTCGCTGTTTTCGAAGAACAACGCGATTTCACGGGATATCTCGGGGCTGTACGGCTTTCGCAATGGCCCGTTCCAGCGTCTCGCGCTTCCGGATAATCCGACCGGTGCATTCGATTGGGATCGCACGGCGGGTAGCAAACCGATCGCGAATTCCGTCAAGTACAGTTCGCCGACGGTGTCGGGTTTTTCCGGCGGCGCGATGTATGCGTTTGGTGGGGTGGCCGGGTCGGTCGGGGCGGACAATGCGGTCAGCGCCGGGCTGAACTATGAAGCGGGGCCGTTCGGTATCGGGGCGGCCTACACGAACGAGAAATACGGCCCTGCGCCCGGCGTGCCGTCCACCAGCGTGCGCAACTGGGGTGTCGGGATGCATTACGACTTCGGTGTCGTCACCGCGAACGCGTTGATGACCACCGTACACAACTCGTTCAACGACGCCGGCGTGTGGATGGCCGAGGCGGGCGGGTTGTGGCACGTCAGGCCGGATGTCGTGCTCGGCGCGAAGTACATGTACATGAAGGGCAATGAAGCGGTGAACGACAACCACGCGCATCAGGTCAGCGTGGCGCTTCAGTACTGGTTCTCGAAGCGGACGATGGTGTATGTGTCGGCGGACTACCAGCGCGCGAACAACGGCGCGAACGCGCAGGTCAATGGCGTGCTGGATCCGAACGGGGCGTCGAGTTCGGCGAGCCAGACGGTGGCGCGGGTGGGGTTGCATACGGTGTTTTGACGGGGCGTGTGGTGTGACGATCGGCTGGCGGCCGCATTCCGCCCGACTGAGCTTCCCGCGCCGATGCGGCGCTTTTTCCGCATCCGAGGGCGGCGGAGCTTGTGTCCAACTCCACCATGCACCAGTCTTACCCTAGCTGGCCGGTGTAGCTGCCGCCCTGGATTTGTCCTGCTTCGCCACTGCGCCGCATCTGTCACCTGCGCGTGCTGAATGGCCGGAAGCGCAAATATGCGGTCGATGTAGGAGCGCACTAGCAGCGCACTAGCAGCGTCGCGGGTACCAACTTGAACATCGTGTCCCGTGCAGCGCGGAGCCGAGCCGAGCTCTAGAGCACATCTGCCGCCATAAAGCGCTCGTCCAGCAGATACAGTCCCAGGGCCAGCTGCGTGCCGATCGCGCTGACGACGGTGACGTTGATTACGGTGCGAGCGGGCGGTTCGTCGAACGATTAACGACAGGCGGCTCGCGCTAGCGCGCTTTCGCATGTTCGGTCCGCGCTGCCAGTACGAATTACGCGGGTCACTGTCTGCTCTCTTTGCGGAAATTGCGTGCAAACGCCCGTTTGCTTGTATGCAGGCGTGCAGCCAGCGCGGCGATGCCGGGGGCGCCAGTCGGGACGTCAGCGATCTACATGATCTGCGCCGCATGTGCGGCCCAGCGCTCGCCTAGATGTCAAGTAAGACACTGAGCTGCGCCTGCCCTCTCGGACTATGCGTGAACTGCACGAGTTCGCGCGCGACATATCCGACACGGCCCAGGTCGATGATCCCCGCTATTTGGTGGACGGCAGCGAGATGACGGCGAGCGATATGGCGGCGCCCACTCTGGCATCGGTGGCATGGATGAATGCGCTTGCCGGAACTGTGGCTGCGCGCGAGATCGTGTCGAAGCACGGCTGCCGTTGTTGGCATAACTGGTAAGGATCGGGCGTGACCACATCCCGAATCCGGTCGGGCGGCATGGCGATGCTGTGCTTCCCGGTAAGTTGCGCGCTGGCGCTTCAAGATGGACGGTGGAATACAGTGCGTATGGACGTTCGTTCGGAGGCCGTAGCCAACTCTTGAAAGCGAGCCAGAGAAGAGTGGCTATATATAAAGGAATTGTTCTTGGATTGGTTTGAATTGTTTGAATGAGTCGGTATTTGTGGGATTTGTACGAATATTGTTGTTTTCTCTAAAAATTATCGAATTTGTCAGATGGTTGCCTGGTGGGTATAAATGAATTTATGAAATACGAGCGGTTTTTGTTGTGTGATCGCGGCTCGATCACTGAAATTCAAAGAAATTGTTGATGCCAATTTTCGGTCGTCCCGGGAGCCGGACCGAGTTTGCCATCCGTGTCGATGTTGTAATTAAACAACGACGGCAAGCTGAGGAATGCGCCGTTTTGGTAGGAGGGAGAACTGCTGCACATGACCACGGAGAAAGGCAACCGGAAATTGAGTGATAAGCCAAGTGTGAGTGATTTGAGCGATGAGTTCACTACCACTGAGAGTGCGGTGGTACGCGCGAATTTGAGTGATTTGATGGCAACATTTTGACGGTGGGGTGCCGAACCGAAATTTAAAAATTTGCAAAGTTTCAGTTCGATCGAGCGTCAAATCATAGAAACAAACTCGCTTGTATCAAGCAGATATTTTTTGCAACTCTCCATGGTTGATGTTGGTATCTCAAATAAGCGGAAATTATTGAGATGCGTTTGTCATTACAATGAATTGGGGTAAGCAAATTGCGATTGTTGGTATGCGTGCTCCCCGTGAAGAATGCGGTCGATATGTATGACGAGTGATGCCGTCGTCATCGCTCAAATGGAAAGTCGAAAAGCGGCGAATTTTGTCTAACAGCCGCAGTAGAGGTCGTTGTATGTAGGACACGCATCTCCTTGCGTGTCGATAAGAACCTGAGGAAGACGTTATGACCATCAGCACGCGATTTCTTGCGGGCGACAAGATGTTGGTGTTTCCGCTGGACATGGCTTCAGAGCTCGATTACAGCCAATTGGAAAATCCAATCCGGGTTGCCGTATCGCCGGGCGGCACGCGGCATCTGGACGCGGATTCGACGCACTTCATCATTGTGCACTCCGGTGAGTTGGAGGTGTCGCACGGAGGTGGCGTCTACAACATGAGGAGCGGGCAATTCGGGTGCTTTCCCGGTACGTCGACGCTCAAGGGCAAAGCTCATTCTTTGCTTGTCACGAGCCTTGGTTATGAAGGCGCAACGCTCGTAGGCGGACCGGTCGAAGAACTTGGACGACTGCGCTATATCGACGGATGTACGAGCAGTTTGCTGCTTGCGCCGCCCGTGCGCGGTGAGCCTTGCCTGAATTTTCTGCACCTGCCGAGTCATACCTCGCAGACGTTGCATACACATCCGACCGTGCGGGTCGGCCTCATTCTCTCCGGCAATGGTCAATGCGAAACGCACCATGGGATGCTGGAGTTTCGAGCGGGCACCGCATTCGTAATTCCGCCCGGTGTCGCGCACAGTTTCCAAAGCCGAAACGGGAGCATGCGCATCGTGATCTACCACCCGGATTCAGATTCTGGGCCTACGCACACCGATCATACGATGCTCAACAGGACATTCGTCGATCGTTTGACGGCAAAGGCCATGACCGAAATTCATACGAGAGTCGAGGTTCGGCGATGATAAAGAAGGGCTTTGAACGAGGTACTTCGCAACGTCAGAAGTGGAATCCGCAGCTCTATGAGAAAAATGCCCGTTTTGTTGGCGATCTCGCTGCCCGAGCAATCGAATTGCTGAATCCGCGACCGGGTGAAAGGATTCTCGACATCGGTTGTGGCGACGGCTACCTGACTGAAAAGATCGCTGGGATGGGAGCGATGATGACAGGTGTCGACTATAGTCCGGAGCTCGTAGCGGTCGCACGGGAACGCGGCATAGATGCATACGTGGGTAACGGGGAAGAGCTCGAATTTTCCCGCGAGTTCGACGGCGTGTTCAGCAACGCGGCGATGCATTGGATGCGTCGCGCCGACGCGGTGGTTCGTGGCGTGGAAAATGCGCTGCGGCCTGGAGGGCGTTTCGTCGGCGAGTTCGCAGGCGCGAGGAATACGTACTACATCCGGCAAGCCATACATGAGGCATTGACACGGTGGGGTTTCGATGCTGAGGAGATCGATCCGTGGTATTTGCCAGAAGAAAAGGAGTGCAGAGAAGTGTTGGAGGATGGTGGGCTTGTCGTGTCACACATCGAGTTATTCGATCGACCCGTGGTGATCGACTACCCGGTGCGTGATTGGATCAGAACATTTGGCAGCCCATATCTAACCGTATTGCCGGAGGAAGAGCGAGATGCGTTGCTCGATCAAGTGACGCGTCAGCTCGCGCCTCGCTTGCTCGGCAACGATGGGCGATGGACGATCGATTACACGCGCCTGCGCTTTCGGGCAGAGAAGCCCTGAGATGCTTCGGTACCACCGTTGGGGGCGTGGCGTCGAGGCGTCCCCATTTTTTCCTGATCGAGAGTGGATAGCATGTTTGAGAGTGGTGCAAGAGAGTCAATGCGTGGTCTACCGGGTGTCGCGCAACCTATCCTGACATGGGTGACGGGCAAACCGCTTGAAGCAACTGAGCGGCGCTTTGTCCTCCCGCGGTCACTGGACGTTATTGTCACCTTCGCTTTGAGTGTGGTCATTGTTGTCGCGCTCGTGTTGCTTGCCAGCAAGAATACGGTCGGCGCCTGGGCTCTTATAGTTGTGTCATGGTTGATCTTGGTCGGGTTGCTCAGGAAGATGCAAGTTACACACTTACATCACGCGATTCACAACCGGCTGTTTTCACACACGCTGTTGAACAGGCTCTACGCGCGAGTTTTGCCTTCGTTGATCTTCGTGCAGAACGGCGAAGAATACCGGAAGGAACATCTCGAGCATCACAACGCCAACATATTTACGACCGAACGCGACGCGGATGCCGCATTTTTGGCAAAGCTCGGCTTCATCCCGGGGCGCGAAAGAAATGAGCTGTGGATGAATCTTTGGATGACCATCGCGAGCCCAGTGTTCCACTTCGTATTTGCGCGCGCACGCCTCGAGTCGGTCTTTCTACGCAACAAGCCGGCTGAAACGCTCGTTGCCTTGGGTATGGCGGCATCTCATGTTGCACTGATCATGGTATCAGGGTGGCAGGCTTATGTGATCGCTGTGTTCGTACCGATGTTCCTCATTTATCACGTCAGTGCGTTGCTTCAGTTTTTAACCGAGCATGCCTGGAATGTCGCCGGGGAATCGGTTGGTGATTGGAGCGGGTATGCAGACCGATGCTGGGGTCGCTTTTGCGGCGAGACGTTCCCGTTGCGAGCGCACGATAGCAATTGGCGTGGCTACCTTTCCTATGTCATTCGCGTGTCCGGTTGGGGAGCAAGGATGCTTCTGCTTCATCTTCCGGTTCGGATGGCTTGCCTTGTATCTGACCTTCCTGCACATGACTGGCATCATTTGGCCCATATCGCAGGCCAAAGTTCGCGCGACTGGCCACGTAGCTTATATCTGCGTCAAGTCGCGATCGCTGATGGCGACAAGCCCGGCTTCGCGCGACGCGAACTATGGGGCATGCGTAGGATGATCGAACATCAATTCTTGTGGCTAGGGAGCATTACCTGCACATATTCGATCCCGCACGTGGGCGGATTGGCGCGCCCCGAGGGGGCAGCACTCAATTCAGGAGAATGAAAATAATGTACCTCGACAATTCCAGCAAGACGGTTCTTGTCGTCAATGCAGAGTTTCCGGCACCGACAATTCTCAACGCTGTCGCGCACACCACGCTTGGACTGGCGGCGGCTAATGCGGCTTCAACCTGGAAGCTGCTGCCTTACCCAAGCCCTGCATTCAGCGTAGAGAGTCGCATCAGCGAGTATCCGGTTATCGTTCTCCGTTCGAAGCGCTCGAGCCAGCTCGAAAGACTTGTGCTGCAACTGAGGGGGATGGAGATAGTGCACAACGCCTTTATCGATTCAATGCTTGGCGTGAGCGCAGTCGAGCAGCAGTCGGCGACACTGTCAGCAGAGCCGGGAAAGAATCGCATCGTGTGCGTCGGCCTGTTTGGTGCAGAGAGCGAAATTCGACCATTGATCAAGTCGTTTTCACTTTACAAGACATCGGATTCGCTCGCGCATGCCGCGCCATCTGTCGAAATCGGGGCGTTGGCACGATGACGAGCGGACGAAGCTTGATCGTGAGGCTCACGACGCCGGTTGGAATGGGTTACATCCCGACCGGGTTTGCGTTCGGCGTTTTGGCGTGTCAAGCAGGACTTCCGCCCGCGCTCGTGATCGCAATGAGCATGCTTATTTTCGCCGGGGCGCTGCAATTTGCAGCGGTTCCAATGCTGACCAACGTAGTTGATCCGGTCACGGTTGCTCTCACTACGCTGCTGATCAACTTGAGACACATCCTGTATGCCATCCCGCTGCTCGACCATCTGCCGAAGGCGCGAGTTTCCCGCGCCTACGTTATAGCGGCGCTTACCGACGAGAACTACTCCGTGCTGACGACTGTTCCGGAAGCGGACCGTCGGCAGTTGTCGGCTGTGGTGAGCCTCGTCAACCACGGATACTGGATTGGCGGCACGGTGCTAGGAGTATTGCTTGGCGATCAGGTCTCGCGGTGGATTCCCAATTTGGACTTCGCATTGCCGGCGCTGTTTGCCATTCTGGCAATCGAGCAGTATTTGGCGCGTCGTCGGTTGGCACCTGCGGCCATCGGTATTTGCGCGTACGTTGTCGCCAAGGCACTGTTACCAAGCTATGCGTTGATCGTTTCCCTGGGGCTCGGCTTGATCCTGTTGCTGACCCGAGCGGCCGTTTTTCCGCTGGAAAATGAAGTCAATGGAGCGCGAAAAAGCGATGGGAATGATTGAAAACTGGATCGCAGTAGGAATCATGAGCGGGCTGACGATATTGCTGCGAGCGTTGCCGCTCCTGATGCATCGTTCGGTGCTTCGAAGCTCGTGGATGACGATGCTCAATCGAGAGCTTCCCTTGTGCGTGATGGTTATTCTGGTCACGCACTCCCTCAGTGCGAGTGGTACAGCGACACCGCTCGGCGTCGAGATCGTCGGGTTGACGGTCGTGGCGGTAAGTTATCTCCGTTGGCGCAATGCCTTGCTAAGCGTAGTCATGGGATTAGGCGTGCTGGCAATGCTCACGCGCTTCATTCATTAAAGGACAGAGGCCCCGGAAGGCGCGTGTCGTGTGGTCGAATATTGGCCCCGATCTCGCGCAGATCCTCGCCGGAGCGGGCCAGTTCGCGCAGTCGGTGCTCAACACCGAGTCGCTCATCCAGTGGAAGCGGTTGAACGCTGAGCCACGCATGCCCCTTCTTGCCAAACAGACTGGTGGCGGGGCACCGCTCGATCAGATGTGCGGCCGAACCGGGGGAGTCAGAATTTCCGTGTTCAAGGCGGGTTGAGATTCACATGGATGGTCGAACGAATCGATCCTCGTAGAGGATAGCGAACTGGTTCTGTCCGCTTCGCCGGTGTTGCACGACTAGATCAGTACGTTCCAGCTCGCTACGACCGAGGATGCGCAGTTGACGAGCTTTCTGCATGTCCGTCTTGAGCGGGCTTTGGGGAGTGGGGCGGTGCAGCTCGACGATGCGGCGCTGCACGGCGAGATGTTCGAAGGCATGAAGCGCGTGAATCAGGATTTTCGCGAGGTGTCGCGGTTGTTCGATCCGAAGCAGGTGATCGTGCATGTGCATGTGCATGTGCATGTGCATGAGCATGAGCACGATACGGGGCCGTTTCAGGGGCGGGATATTCGGATCAAGAACAAGTACATTGCGTGAGGAAGGGGGGCGACGCGTTCGGACACGCGTCGCCTGAAGGAGCGCGTGGGTCGGATCGGCGGCGCCGTCCGGTCAAAGTACGGCGCTCCCGTCACCTCTTGCCCACCATCCATTTTTCGGTATAATGAACAAACGTTCGAAATGTCGAACGTAAGAAGTCAAGCATCCAGAGTCGGATTCTCCGACGCCAACCTGCCCTCCCGGGCAAGGTGGACGCCTCTGAGGCGATGCGGCCGATTTACGGCAACGAAACGGGAGCAGCATGGCTGGTACCGGTTCGATAACCAATCATCCGGAGCAACCATGCGTCAAGCTACCTCGGCCTCCTGTCCGACAGTCTGTGAAGACTGGTCACACTTCCTTCCTGGTTTCACGCTGACGCATACGGTTCATCTCGTGTCGAGACGGAATCCGGGCATCGTCTCGACGGCGGCTGCCGTGCTCGAAGGTGAAACTGTCACGGTCGACCGTTGGGCCATCACCCGCTGTGGGGACGTTCTCGAGCAAAAGATCGTTCTCGGGGAAATGACGGAAGGGCAAGCGGTTCGACTGCGCGAACGACTGGCCGCGCTCGAGGGTGTACTGCGTGCAAGGGTGGAGCATCATTTTGTTCGGGGGTAGTTCGGCCGCCTCCGACAATACTCTCTGCAGTCTCAAGCAACGGACAAATGCCTGTTGTCCGTTGCGTTGAAGCGTGCGTCAGGCGCGTCTTCGAAACTCGTCGGATAGTCGCCGTCAATACCGTTGGGGATGTTGCCTCGGCAAACCACGCGTCAGCGACTCCCGCGAGGCGCAGCGTTGCCGCGCCCACCGCCGGACGGATTCCCGGTCGTACTCGGCCAGTTTCCACCGGAAGTGCCACTGCCCGACCGGCCGCCGCTCTGGGTCGATTTGGCCCCACTGGAGGAGCCCTTCGATGCACCGCCCGAGTTGCTGCGCGCGCCACCTTGGCTACCGCCTGTCCCTTTGCTCATCGTCACCTCCATTGCACGTTTAGGGCGCTAGTAGCCGCTTTCGATGAGTCGGATTGCGCATCGGAAGCGAGACCAGCACACCACGATACTCCTAGGGCGTAGCTTCCGCGAATCTTTGGATAGCCTCGCGGGCAGGAGCGGCAAATGGCCATCTTCGTACGAAGACACCTGATCAGAAACAACGTGATGGCTTGCATGACGCTCCGGTGTACAAGGAGGGAATGTCACCGATAAAACACCGGGTTCGAGCTTGATGTGACCGTTGGGCCATCACCCGCTGTGGTGACGTTCTCGAGCAGAAGATCGTTCTCGGGGCAATGACGGAAGGGCAGGCGGTTCGACTGCGCGAACGACTGGCCGCGCTCGAGGGCGTACTGCGCACGAGGGTGGAGCATCATTTCGTGCGGGCCGGGTCGGTTGCTTCCTGAGATTCACCGGGGAGCGGCCGTCAGACGATGGATTCTCGTCGTCGCCGTATCGGCCGAAGCGGGCGGGCAACGATCCCCTCCGTTGTCAAAGATAGGACCAGATCAAACCGGCGGCGCCAGATCGGTTGACTCCGTTCGGCCATTTCGAGCTGTGCGCGCATGTCCGCCATGCCGCCGGGCTGAATCGAGCCTGGCGCTCCTCCGCATGCACGCAACCAGAAAAACTTGAAAATGCGAGCATATGCTCCTATCCTTGCCTCAAGGGAGCATATGCTCTCACTTTCCAACGGAGCGAAGCGATGAACGAAGCCGAGATTCTTGTGAGTGGTGCAACCGGGCGGACCGGAGGGTTTGCCATTGACGAACTGCTCAAGCTGGGCAAGCGCGTGCGGGCATATGTGCGCACGGATGACGACCGGGCGGCCGCGCTGAGGCGGCGCGGTGTCGATATCGCGGTGGGGGACTTCACCGACATCGACGCCATCCGGGCAGCGATGGAAGGTATCCGGTCGGCCTATTTCCTTCATCCGATCGCGCCGGGAATCATCGGGGCCGCGGCGTATTTCGCGCAGGCAGCCAAGGAAGCGGGCGTCTCGGCAATCGTCAACATGTCGCAGATTTCCGCACGTCGGGAGTCGGCGAGCCACGCAGCGCAGGATCATTGGGTTTCCGAACGGGTCTTTGATTGGTCAGGTGTCGCGACGACGCATTTGCGCCCCACCTTCTTCGCCGATTGGCTCGTCTATCCGCATTTTGCAAAGGAAATCCGGGCCACGGGGAAGATCGAATTTCCGTTCGGCGATGGCCGTCACGCGCCGATCGCCTCCGACGATCAGGGGCGCGTCATCGCCCATCTCCTCGCCAACCCCGCAGGCCACGAGGGCAAGGTCTACACGCTCCACGGCCCCGTCGAGATGAACCATGTCGAGATCGCAGCGGCGATGAGCGAGGTGCTCGGCACCCGGATCGAATACGCGCCGACTTCCATCGAGGCATTCCGAATCAAGATGGAAACCCTTTACAAGTTTCCGCCGTTCCTCACGCAGCATCTGGTCGAAGTCGCGCAGAACTACCGCGACGGCATTTTCTCGGGCACCAACGATGTCGTCGAGACAATCACCGGGACGCCGCCGCTGTCGGTCCAGGCGTTTGTCGCCAGGAATCGGTCCGCATTCGCGTGAACCCATCCTTAAAAAGAAGCGAGGTTTGAACATGTCACTCACTCAAGACGAGCGTCACCCGTTTCTCGACGATCTGACGGCCGACGCGGAACTGATCAGCTCGGTGTTGCGGGGTCCCGTCACCGGGCGCGACGACATCCGGCTCGCCGTCGACGCCGTCGGAACCTTCTACGCGTCACAGACGCCCACGTTTCTTCAAGCCGTCGGCTCGCGGCTTTTTCTGGAATACGACGCTGTCCTGACGAGCGGCGAGAAGTTGAGCGCGGTCGTTGTCGTCGATCGCAACGCCGACGGATCGGTGCCGCGCGTCAGCGTGCGGATGAGCCCGCTTGGCGCCGTACTGACGCTCGCCACCCATCTGCGGGGAGCGCTCTCGAAGCAGTTACCGGACAACGTCTTTCTTTGAACCTAGCCCGCGCAGGCTGGCGGCGGGAGTCGACTCGCCCCCGGCGTGCGGCTTTTGAACGAGGAGCATGTGATGGATATCAAGAACGCCACCGTCTTCATCACCGGCGCCAATCGCGGCCTGGGTCTGGCTTTTGCGCGAGAGGCACGTCGTCGCGGGGCGGCGAAAGTCTATGCGGGCATGCGCAACACGAGCGGTTTCGACGAGCCGGGCGTCGTGCCGGTCAGGATCGATGTCACGGATCCGGCGTCGATCGCCGAGGCCGCGAAACTGGCGGCGGATACGACGCTGCTGGTCAACAACGCGGGGATTGCCGCGCTGATCGACGGGCCGCTGGCGGCCGACATGGAAGCGCAATCCGCCCGCATGTTCGATACGAACTACTACGGCGTGGTGCGCGTCACACAGGCCTTCGAGCCGATCCTGGCGGCCCGGCCGCATGCCGCCATCATCAACGTGCTGTCCGACATCGTGTGGCTTCCGCGGCCCTATCTGGCGCCGTATGCTGCGTCGAAGGCCGCCGCGTGGAGTTACACGAACCAGCTTCGCCTGTCTCTGCACGAGCGTGGCATCCAGGTTCTCGGCCTGCACGTCGGGTTCGTGGATACCGACCTGACCCACGGCATCGACGTGCCCAAAGCCAGTCCGGAGGACGTCGTGCGACAGACTTACGACGCGCTCGCCCTCGGCAGGAGCGAGGTGATGGCCGACAAGGGAACAGCGCTGCTGAAGAGTACGCTCGCGGCCGAGATACCCGGCTACATCACGCCGCCGGCAGGGCTTTGAACGCCGCAGATGATACGGGGCGGGCGCGGCAGCGAGACACGAGGTGTGCGGATCGCCGTACGCCACCGCTGCCGGCTTTCATCGAAAGATACCGCTGCGCCTTCGCGTGACGTACGCTTGGCGTTTGCGCGATCAACCGAAATCAGGAGTAGAACAGATGTTGCCGGTCAACCAGCCGCTTGGAATCGATCAATGCAACTGCTTCGCCGTGAGGAAGGCGAGCAGGCAGATCTCCCGACTCTACGATAGTCATCTCGAGCCCGCGGGCCTGCGCATCACGCAATTCCTCACGCTGGCCGCCCTGAACGAGGTGGGAAGTACCCCGGTCAACGCCTTGGCCGAACGGCTCGATATCGAACGAACGGCGATGGGGAAAATGGTTGGCTTCCTGGAGCGCGACGGCTTCGTCACGATCAAGCCGTCGCCCACGGACGGCCGAAGCCGCCTGATCGAGCTCACCGAGGAAGGTCGGCGCCTGCACGACAGGGCGGCGCCTCTCTGGCGCGAGGCGCAACGGGAGTTCGAGCAACTGAACGGGGCAGACAACGTGACGGCGTTGCGGGAGGGGCTGAGAGGCGTGGTCGTCGGCGACGTGTCGATGCATTCGTCAGAAGGCTGAGCCTGCAGATGCACTGCGACGGCAACATGATTCGTGACACGAGTCATCATTCGGGGAAGGGCGATGAAACCGCCTGTCGCCATCGCGGGCGTGCCGCGCATGACTGGAAGACGGCGATGAACCCGTTCGCAGATCCTCTGCGAGGATCGATTCGTTCGACCCGCCGCGTGAATCTCAACCTGCCTTGAACACGGAAACGCTGACACCCCCGGTCGGCCCGGCACCGGACTATCTTGCCGCTGCTCGTTTGTCGCGGATTGTTGTAGTCTGGGCAATACGATAGTGTGGCGCACCGGCCTGCCGCCGAACTGACAATGAACCTATGATGGGTCGCGCAGGCGATCGGTGGATACGAACGGTTGGACCGTTACCGATCGTTTGATCCTGCCGATTTCATCGTCAACCGATTCGCCAGAAAAATCAGGAGTGTGTCGTGTTTCACCGGAGATCCATGTTGGGCCGTCGGAATGTCGCGTGCGCCATCGCCGTGGCGATCATGCTGGCCCCGGCCGCGACGCGCGCAGCGGCCGACACTGTCAACGAAACGGCGAGCGTCGCGCCGGCTGTTTCGGCCAACACGTCGCTTACGCGGCCGATCGTCGGCGACGATCCGGTTGCGATTCGGGAAGCACTGGAGAAGCTGCACGTCAAAAGCGCGTCCCCGTCCCTGAGCGAGCGCGTCCGCGGCCTGATCCCCGGCGTGGCCGACAAGCACGGCAAGGATGCCAACCTGGCCGCGGTCAACCTGGATCGTGAGGTCACTTTCCTGGTGCCGGTGTCGTACGGGCTGCGATATCAGTCGCAGAAGCATCTGTTGAAGGTGAACGTCGACCTGGTCGACGCCGACGGCGAAGGCCGGACAGGCATCCTGCTCAGAAAGGCCATTACCGGGCCGCGAGGGCGAGGGCTCGTGATCGCACCCGAGGCGAAGGCAAAAGGCTATATCCAGCAGATCGACATCATCGAACTCGATCCCGGAAAAGACGGGAAGTCCACGGTGCGCGGCAGCGTGAAGCTGTCACCTGCTGCGTACGCACAAGCGCAGGGCGGGTTCGTGTTGGCTCTTTCCGGGCGCCTGGTCCGGCCGTACCTGACCGAACACGTCGAGCACGCCGAGCCGAACAACGACGAGCCGACCGACATCACGACGAGGACGTCGAGGTTGTACCTCGATGTTGAATCCATTTCGCTCATGAGTCGGGCGAGTGGCGCGGTGTTGTTGAAGAAGCTGAGTTTCTCGAAGTAGTGGGTTTCTTGCGCGAGTCTTTGGGCGGTGAGGGGGCGCCACAACGGAACATGTCGAGTGTGCGGGGGGAGCGCGCGCACGCTGCAGCAGCGCTTTTCCAGCGATGTGGGCGTGACGCCGAAGCGGGTGATCGGTCGATCTCGCGGAACTGGCTCATGCCCTCTCGGGTATCTCGATCAGGCTCGCTTGACGCGCGATATCCGCAAGCTGGCGGGGAAGATTCGGGCGGAGACGTGGGCTCAGCGGCCAAGCGGGCCAGAACACCTCTGGGAATCATCGTAACCTATTGATTTATAAAGATTGGCCGTTTGTGATGCAAAAAACAGACCTCTACGGCCAATGCTCAACTCCCTGCCACTCTCGGACAAGCTGCTCGTCAGGCTATCGACTCGTCTACCGTGTTCGAGGAGTGCTGTCGGACGAAATCCGAGGCTTTGAAATATGCCGGAGGTATGTACTGGAAGAACCAGGGCCCTTATGGCAGGCTCTAACAGTTTTCCTTAAAGGCGATAGTTTTCCTTAAGGATTTGAAAAGTCTTTAAAAATCAATGGCTCGTCGTGGGCACCTTCGTATCCATGCCGGCTGGCCTCGGGAGACCGCGTGTCACACCCGAAAAGCCAGATGAACCGGCGCGGTTCTAATAGTTTTGCTTAAGGACGAACTCAGCAGGCGGGGCTCTGGTCTGCCGCGGTGGGTGCGCCACCAAAATCACGACGCGCGACGTCTGAAAACGCAGCCTGGCGAACTCATTCGCACGTCATGCTTTGCGTTCAAACTCCCACAGCGCGGGTTGGGAGCGATATGCACCTGACCGGTCCGGAGCGAACACTTCGGGCATGCGCTCGCCCTGCTGTACCAACACACCAGGCACGTGGTGGCCCAGCGCCTTCCAGATGCCGGTTTCCGGGCAGACCTGACCGGTACGCACTGTTTTCGTTGCTCTGTCTTGGAGTGCCGGTGCGCTATCCTTCTGTGCTTCGAAGTTGCGCGCAAAGTCGGCTAGGTCCTTCGGATACAGCAGATGGTCCCGGAAGGAACTGTCGTCCAGCTCTAGCAAATAGGCAACTGCTGCGGCTTCGATTGCCCAATAGCCAACGTATGTCCCCTTGCCCCCCTTCTGTGCTTCGAGGTGACCGTCATGCCACACCGCCGCGGCCATGCCCGGATACCAGGCTCCGAGGTATTGTGTGATGTCGTCGACACACTCTTGTTTCGCTTCGCGGTAGAGACTGAAGACGAGCGGCCGATACGGAACATCGTGAAACCAGCTGTCGACGTCAACACGCCCCTCGAGTTCGTACGCGAGCAGGTCTTCGTAAAGTGTGTCCTTCCCGCGGTAGGCTGGGTCGAACATCGCGGCGATGCGCGGCAGCAAGTCACGCCGATGCAGCAGGTAGCAAAAGCCAATCAACTGCATAGCGGTCTCATAATCGCCGATTTCACTGAACGCGAGCGGCGGCTGCCGCTCATCTGCCTGATGCACGCGCTCGGCTATCGTGAGCTGTTCGAATGCGGAGACCACCGATTCGAATTCGTTTCTTAGCAGGCTGATGTCCTCGCCGCCCGTGTACATGAGCAGAAAGCGACGATAGCTGTCCGAGGCAACAATGCCTCGAGTCAGCGCCTTCCTTTCATTTTCAGTATCGCCGATAGGGGTCAGTCTGTCGGCCCAACTCGCGATGTTTTCGGAAAAGGAAGCCAGCAGCCACTTGAAGTAGTCTTCGCCCAGAAAACGCTGTCGTCGCTTCGAATCAAAATCGCTCATTTCAAATATCTCGTGTCAGATACGCGATTTTAGCCGCTCGGCTTTGCGCTTGACTGCTTCAGCGACCTCGCCGTCCTTGTAGTGGTGAGTGAATGGTAGGTCGTGGTCGGCGTGTCCATGTTCGTCACCCGTCGCAAGCGCTTCGACGTGCTGCGCGGCCGAGGGGAGGTAGAACGGCACATACAACAAATGGCGCGAATAGCCTACATTCAGAATAGACAGCTCAATGTCGCGCGACACGGCCTCCGGCAGGTTCTTCAGAATCCAGGCGTTGCTCATCTGGACGATGCTGGCTTTCGGGTCTTTCGGAGCGGCTGGCTCAGTTGTCGGAGCCGCGCCGCCGGGCGCAGCAGCGCTCTCTTCTTGCAGCTTCCGTTGAGCCTTGATGTCGCTACTGGCGGCAGGCTTTCCACCCCCGGTGCTCAGTGGCTTTCCGCCTCCGCCGCCAGGCGTGGGTTTGCCGGCCCCAGGCTTGCCTGAGCCCCCGCCCGCTGGGACAGTGGGCCCCGCGTCGTCGGGTGGTTCGAGAAGGTCGTCCGCGAGGGGCCGCACCTCATCCTTAATTGTTCCGAGCTTGCTCCAGATACTATGCTTTGCATTCGGGTCCTTCAGCTTGCGCTTCGTCGTCGATGCCTTCATTTCGACGATGGCGAAGTCCTTCATCTGGTTGCTGAACGGAGCCGTACGCCACACGCCATCGATACCGTGACCGCGCGCCTTGAGTTCGAACAGCTTATTCAGCTTGCCTTTGTCGTTGAGCTTGCCCATGACTCGCAGGCCCGGTTGTTCGCTCCACCTGCCGCTCAAGCCCTTATCATGGGTCTGCCAGCCGCTTCCCCACTTCAGCTTTTCGTAACAGTAGTAGTCCCCGATGTGTTCGCCCAGGATGCCGGTGATTTCGGTCGTGATATCGGTCACCGCGAGCTTGGCGTTCACCACACCCCTGGACGGCGTCGGGACCGGGCGGTCATGACCGGCTTTCGCCTCTTCGCCTTTCGCGCCAGGCTTCTCGGTGGTCCGATGCTCATCCAGCGTGCTGACCGCCGACGAATTCGGCTGCTTCTTGCGCCAGTGGAGCAGTTTACGTTGGACGAATTGCGCGAGCCAGTACGGCAGGTTCGTTTCGACGAAGGTCAGCGCCTGCATAAACGTGACTTGCATCGCGGACGGCATCTCCCGATACAGCCAGGATTTTTGGATATGCTCGCGCGCCTCGGTCAGGTACTTCTTGACGCCTGTGGCATCGAACAGTCTATCAATCAACGCATCCGGGCTGGTTTGAATGTGCGCTTGCTGAAGCACCAAACGCAGAATGTCGAACAGCAGCGGGCCGTAGATTTCAGACTTGTGATTGACTAGGCGGAACGTACGCTTGACGCCGGCGCCGACGACAGGGACCCACCCCACGACGGCGAACACCAAGTCGATGCCGGCCTCGATTTTCGTCATCTCGTCCGCACTTTCGCGTGCGTTCCATACGGTCCAGACGCTCTCCGTGGTGTCGTAAACGTTCTGCGCGACGTAGAACAACGGGACAGCGTTGGTTGCCATCGACCAGCCAATCTCTTTGACCGCGTCTTCAATTGCTTGTTGGTCGCTTTCGTTCATTTCACATCCGGCCGGCCAGAAAATTTGTTGAATAGGCTGTAGAGGTTTTCCTCTGTAATGCCCTTGTGCCCGGCTGCATGCAGTTCTTTGAGAACATCAGGCTGCGCGAGCTCCGTGGGCGCGGGGACGGGCTGGGGTGTGAATGGGCGGGCGTCCTCCCCGAAGAAGACCTTTGCGGTGCCGTCTGGTACGTCGCGCAGGACCGCGTGGCCATTTCCGTCAAGCTTGCCGGCCAGAGTCGTCCCGTTCTCAAACACGACTTTGTAGGGAGCTTGAGGCACAGCCTTGAGGTTGTCGTCCGTGAGATTCAGTTCGAGCTTGTTGTGCAGGTCGCCCTTGGGTAGGGCCGGCAAATCGTAGGGTGCGCTCGTGGGGCCGGCGAACGCATGCTGCGCTCCCTTGATGTCTATCTTGCCCGGAGCGTGAATCTCGATATTGCCGCCCTGAATCCGGATATACGCGCCACCTGAGGTCAGCAGGATGCCCTGGCTCGCGGCTACTTCGACCTTCTCGGTCGCCGATAGCACCTTTACCGTTTTTTGCGCGGTCACTTCGATGTTGTCCGACTGCGCCTGGATTTCCACCTTGCCCTTCGCAGCGAAGAGCTTCATCCCGGCGTTCTGGGCGAACAGGCTGATGCGTTCGGCGACACTCGCGAGCAGCGATTTTCCGGCCGCGATGTGGGTGCTCTGGCCGCTGACCACGTTCACGTGTTCGTCTGCACCCAAGTGCACCGACCGCTGCGTCGACAGTGCAATGCCCACCGGGCTTGCAGCCAGAAGAATAGGTTTTTTGAACGCGTTGGCTGCGCCCGTGCCGCCTCCCGCCGTGCGGCCGCCGCTCCCCTGGTCTTGCCCCTGAACGTTGTCGGTCGTGGCGTCCGTGAAAGCCTTGAGCGCGTCTTGGCCCGCTTTCAGGCTTTCGGCCTGGTGCTGGCTGCCGACGTCGGAAAGCGACTCGACCAAGTTGTGAGCGCTGGTGAGTTGCTGCTGGGCTTGTCGGACCTCCAACTGCTGATGCGCCGCACCCGAACCAGGATGGGTCGTGAGGAAAAGCCCACGATTGGCGCGAATCGCGCCGTATGCATCGGTGCGAAGGTCGAAGCCGCTACCGAGATAGCTGCCGCGGACATTGCCGTCCTGGGTAATCAGGTATCCCAGGTGAAGCATAGAGCTGCCTTGCGACGAGAACAGTTGCAGCCGGTTCTGCCCGGTCGCATCGTCCATCACGAGGTGGTTGTAACCGTTGCCGCCGTATTCCTTCGAGCTAAAGCCTGATAGGATGCCGTTCGAATGCCAGCGCGGCTGCGTTGCACCGTTGTAGACGCGCCCTGTTGCAATGGGACGGTCGCAATCGCCACCAAGCCATTCGATAGTCACTTCTTCGCCAACGCGCGGCACGTGCACGCTGCCGTAGCCGCCGCCAGTATCGGAATAGGAAACGCGCACCCAGCATGTCGCTCCGATGCCCTCACGTCGGTCCCAGTGCATGCGCACCAAGATTCGGTTCAGCGAATCGGTGTAGACCTCCTCGTTGCCAGGGCCGACGACCGTCGCCGTCTGAAGATGCATGACGGGTTTACAGTGTTCGAACGGGCTGCGAAACGGCACCTTCTGGCGCTGGGCTTCGACCTCCACGAGGAAGAAGCCCTCGCTGCCTGAAGCATCTTTAACCGCGAACGCGGGTGCCGACTCCTCGTGAGCGTCACGAACCTCGCAAAGACGGGCATCGAGGCTATGCGGATAGGGGCGAGTTTCGCCCACCGGCAGATTGTTGCGGATATACCAGGTTGTTTCGACGATGACGAACTTGCGGTCGTCGGCACTATCCCGGTCGTGCTCTGGATGGTCCAGCAAGCTGAACCAGTACCCCGCATCAATGCTTGGTACGCTGCCTACCCCGTGGAATCGTTTCGCGCGCGACTCCCATTCCTCCAGCTTCAGCTTCGTAAGCCGGTCGCCGCGGTCATCCTCCAGGTACGTGTACGGTCCTGTGTACTCGTAGACCTCGGCCTGCTGCGGCAGGTCGCCCTGGTTCGCGACGGTCGGAAATGACCTTTCCTTGCGTGCGTCCGGATTCTTATAGTCGAACGTACTCGTCGAATACGACGTGCTCTGTAAGGTCCGCGTGCCCGACCAGTGGACGAACGCGTCGGGCTGGCGCGTGACGCCGGCACGGTAGAAAAGGAGCTGTTCCGGCTCAAGCGGCTTGAGCGAATACAGGTCGTCCGTGATGACGAGGGTATGAGATTTACCGTCGTCGGCGTGCTCGAAGTAATAGAACCAGCCTTCCGACTCCATCAGTCGGTGCACGAAGTTCCAATCGTCTTCGTACTGCACGCAGAACGAGCGCGCTGGCGACGGCTTGTGCACATCGATTCGATAAGCACCGACTGCTTGCAGATGCTCCTGAAAGACTGTTTCGAGGATGGTCTCGACTGTCTGGTCCTGGAAGATGCGGGCGTCCTTGCGGAACTTCAGGAAATGAAGCCACGACGAGAAAATCAGTTGCAGGCTGACCAGTCGCCCGTCTGTACCCAGTCGCCGTGCGGTGTGTACGTATCCGTGTCGCGGACGGTAGGTCTTGTCAGGCTGTTGAGTCCAAAGCGTGACGGGTTGCGCGATGAACGACTTCAGTTCGAGCGAATCCTGCAGCGAAACAACATCGACGGCAATCTCGAAATTGCCACCCAGCTGAGCAGTACCCACCACGATATGTGGCAGCAGCACATTCGGCCCGACGGGGGTATCCAATTTCACAATCCGGTCGGACTGGAGTAGCCCCGAATTTATCAACGCGATAAGGTCCTGCGCTCCCATTTGATTTTCCTTGTGTCGACTTCTCTCAGAGCCGAGCAAAATCATATAGGGAAGACCCTAAGCAGGCAATATGACAGACGCTATCTTGAACCCGCAACGGGTTAGGATGGCGAGATTATCTCGAAACTATTCCTTATCTCGAAATAATCTGGCTCCGGGTTGGTTCCTCCTCTCCCGTAGCACTCCCTTTGGAGTTGCCTCCTTGCGCAGCGCTTCGACAGAGATATGTCTTCATCTCAATATTGAGATATTCTCGGTTTGCTCGACGGAATCTCAGTATTCCATCCGTCTGGGCAACAAGCACCTGCAAGTACTCGAAGGATGTGCCGAGCCGAATGGTCCCGACCTCGCGCGCCTGCGTTTGAGGACCTTGCATCAGGAGGCCAGCTTGAATCCAAAACAAGGCGACCGGGAAACCGGATGGCGGCGACGTCCATTGCCAAGTCGCCAGTTCTACGAGGTTTGTCGATGACGCAGTGGTTCTTACAACTCTGGGATAGCTTCCTGGCTTTTGTTGGACTCGCAAGAGCGAGCAAACGCAAGGCTGTTCCGCAGAGGCACGTTCAGCAGCCCCTCGCAGTGAAGCCACAACAGCCGAAACCAACGGTGACTTCTTCGGTAGCGACTATCAAGGAAGTCTATGCTGGCGACGCGTTCGAAATCAAACCTAGCACTCAGCGGAATGTTCGGGAACATATGTATCGGGAAAAGGAACCCGGTAGCGGCAAGCTCATTGGCCCGACAGACAATCAGCTGAGACTGATTTTCTCGACACGAGCTGCGTTGCCAGTGCTGGCGGGCGCCGGCTCGGGCAAGTCGACGTCACTTGTCAATCGTTTCCTATTGTCGACCAACTACCTGAACGTCCAGTTGCGTCACATCACCGTCTTCACGTTTACGCGGAAATCACGTCGTGACTTTATCGATAAACTGGTCGAAGAGTCTCAGTTTTGGCCGACGCCGATTACTCTGAAAGAAGCAGAGGCATCAGTTCGAACCTTTCATTCAAAGGTTCTGCAGTTATTCCGTGCAAAAAGAGGTCGAGACGTCGCGGTATTCGAGTTCCTGAAGGATGACGTTCCTGCGGTAACAAAGAGCGCGGAAGCCGTCACAGCGCCTTCTGACGCCTCCCCTCTGAGCGACGATTTGCTTAACGAGGAGGAGAATAACGCGAACAATGTTGATAGCCTAATGCCCGGCGACCTGTCGCGCCCCCAGCTGCGTTTGCTGCACGACGCTTATACGGCTCGCTTCTCTGAAAGCAGTGCGTTTCGTGACGTCATGAAGGAACTCCTTAAATCATCATTCCTTTCACCTCCAATCGATAAGGATGACAAAGATGCCATCGAAGCTGTTCGTTTCGAGAAGAATATTCTTCGCCGAGATGAACAGTTTTCTGCATACGTGGAGGCGGATTGGCGGGAGCGTGGTCTGTGGCCGTTGCCGGGCGTTCGGGAACTCACATCGCCCGGCGAACGCTGCGCTCTGACTGTTGACAACGGGCGATATGTGGCTCATGGCTACATCGCCTCGGTCGATACGTACGTAGTACTTGGCGTGCACAGCGCGATACGTGACAAGATGAATGGATTCGGGCGCACGACCCCCGTTAAGAACTTTCTCGCCTCGAAGAACAAGCAGGCTTTGCTCCTGGCGCAATGTGAGCAGAAGATTCGGTACGTCACGGACGAGGAGGACTTGACGGCACTGAAGAAGCAGCTCCACTGGGTCGCGCTTCCAGAAACGAACACCGCTCCGAAATTCAAAATTCGTATTCCCGGTGAACGAAAGCTGCTTCCGGTGTTCTATGCGTTGTTTACGTTCGGGCAGTTTGCTGAAAATCTTGCTGTTGACCCTCGCACCCTCGACCAGCTTCCTCTTCTTGCCAAAGGCTCGATTGAGGAGCAGTTCGGGCGCGCTTGCGCTGAATACTATTCGTCCTTCTATGAGGCGCTGGAGGCCCGGAGGGTCTGGACGTTCAACCAGATATTCAGAGCTCTCGCCGATGAGCGGGATGTGCTCGGGGAAATGGATGCCGCTGACCTCTCGCCTATACAGCATTTGCTCATTGACGAATTCCAGGACATTTCGCCGGCTATCGTCAAGTTCGTGACGGCCGCGCAAACGAGCTTGTGGAAGAAGTCCGGACACGCCATCCAGCCGACCTTGATAGCGGTCGGGGATGATTGGCAATCAATCTATGGATGGCGTGGGAGCTCACCGAAATTTTTCATGGACTTCCACAAATATTTCCGTGGTGCGCCGAAGCAAGCGTTGCAACTGAACCAAAATTTCCGCTCGTCAGCGAACATCATCCGAGCGGCAGAGGATGCGCTGATAGATTTGCGGGAGAGGATGGAGGGCAAACTGAGCGGTGTGGCCGAATCGCGATATAAGGACTTGCCTACCCCGGTTTGCCAGGTGACTGAGTTCAAGAGTGACGACGTCGTGCGAATAGTTCGTACTCTGCTGCGGGAAAAACGGAATGGTGAGCGCGTGTTCGTCTTGAGTAGAGCCAAACTCGATGCAACGGCGAAGGCCGTACGAGAAGCTTTCCGCAGGGTCGATGAGAGCGACTTGCTGGTAACTACGCTGCATCAAAGCAAAGGTCTCGAAGCGGACTACGTCATACTGTTGGGTGAGATACGCTACGTGGGTCGCAACCTGCTCCGTAACAGCGTCTATCTCAAGGCAGAACTGGTCAGCAGCGCTCACGGGAGCGAGCGTGCCTATGATTTGGCCCAACAGGACGAGGCGTTACGCCTTGCATATGTCGGCATTACTCGTGCAAAGCAGTTTTGCATCTGGTTCGCAGAGCCGAAGAGCGAGGGGGTATTCGAGCGGCTCCCCCGTCGGTCGGATTACTCTACTCGAGCGACCGCGGCGGACGTAACGGCATTTGTTGAGCAATTAGTGTCGAAGGAAGGCGTTCAGGCGCAGTAGCGAACCGCGTCCACCAGCAGCAGTGTGGGAACCGTGGGGCTGGGCCAGGATTGAGCAGTCTGCCGACGATAACGAGGCGCTTACGCCAAATGATAACCATTACGTTGCGACGCGCCCGCTTTTGTAGTCGGCAGACAAGCGGACGACTTTGGACCGCGAAAGGCTGTTCGTTTGTACAGTATTTAAAGAACCGCTAGTTTCGTGGAGACTACTGACTCGCATCGGGGAAGTATATGAGTGAGCGAGACAAGAAATCACAAGTCGAAGAGCCAATCGACACGGCTGCTACGCCGACCATCACTGCGTTTAGATTCCAGTTTGAACGTGCGTTGTACGCGTTGCTTTCGGCTGATACGTTGAACAAGCGCGTAGGCATCGAGACGCTCGACGACGTGGCGGAACTCACGACACGCGGTGATGGTGCTATCGTTGCTCGATTGGAGCAGGATGCCCATACCGTGCGAGAGAGGCACCATCCGTTTCAGGATAGCAGCCGAAAGTTCTGGCATACGCTGCGTGTATGGCTAAGTCATCTCGTAAATTTGAGGGACTATGCGGAAGTCGAATTCTGCCTCGTGACGAATGCCAAAGTCCCCGAAGGGACTTTGGCGCGACAACTATCGAATATCACCGAGGGGAACGTCGGCGAAGCCGTTGCATGGCTGCGAGCCAATGCGGCAGAAGTCTGCAAGAACGGTAAGTCCGCGGCTAAGAAGGAAGCCGAGAAGGTCATCGAATACTCTGACGCCGACCTAGCCTACCTATTGTTACGCTTGGAGCTGTTAGACAAAGGCGGGGCGACGTCAGGCCTTGAGCCTCGTGATGCGACGATGCAGCGGTTCGTACTGCACACCGGCGTCGCGGACCAGCAAGAGGAAATCTACGAACGTCTGCTGGGCTATGCCATCGAACAGTGTCGGAGGGCCTGGCAAAAGAACGAGCCCGCTTGGCTGTCGCCTCAAATGTTTAGGGACGTGCTTCATGAGGAGGTGACCCGCAGGTCATTGAATCGCTACCTCGACCGACCGATGATGTCCACTGGCTTCAAGACCTACGTCCAGAACGGTGGCAGGGACCACTATTTTCTTAAACAGCTTGCCCGTCTCGGCTTACCGGACGGAACAATCGACAATCATCTGGACAAGTATTGGGCATTCTATGCCGAGCGTGTGCATCTGGAGGATGCAGGCATTAACCCGGATGATTGGCTTGCACGCGAGGATGAGCTGCACCAGCGCTGGAGAACATGCCGCGAGAACGCGGAAATGGAGTTGGAGGACCCGACTCCAGAGCAACTCGGCAAGCGCACGCTCGCCAAGACGCTTGACGATAGCTTTAGGGCTCCGTTAGGAGAGTACGAGACACGCAACCTGTACTTTACGCACGGCCATTATCACGGACTGGCGAACCGGCCAAGCGCCCCCTGCTTTGTGTTTTGGCATTCCGACTTCGAGAAAAGTCCCTATTCGAAGGGGGAGGATGACCTGTGACGGCCGGCTACATAGACCGCTCGCTCATGCACAATAGCGCACTTGCGTGCTTTGTGCTGGCGAGTTTTACGAGGGAATATCAATCCTTGACGGCAAACACGCGACATCCTTCCTTGGAAAAGCTGCTGCTGGTCCTTCCTCTTGTACTGCATAAGCCTACGCGGGACAGTATCAGACGCAGGAAATCAGAGACGCCACTGCACTCAGTGCTAATAGACGAACCGAGGATTCTCGAGGGACTGCGCTCCCGCGTGGCCGCTCACGCTAGCGTTTCTTGCCAAGGACTGAACATCGCCTGCGAGACGGGGCTTCTCTCGAGAGGCGAGAACGACGGCGAAGTGTTCTTCTCGTTCAGGAACGCTCAATGGCCGCGGGGTAGCAGTCCGACTGCCCTATCGACGGACATTGTCGGCGGAATATCGAGACTTGCCCGATGGTTCAAAGACTATAGCGCGGCCGAGTTATTCGCAATGTTGGGCCTCACCTAACCATGCAATTCTTCATCAAGCAACTCTTACTTTGGCCGGAGAATCCGGAAAAGTCCATTCGCGCGCTCACCTTTGAAGATGGCAAGGTCAACGTGATACATGGTCGAAGCGGGACAGGAAAATCATCTGTTCTTGCCATTATTGACTACTGCCTTGGGTCTTCCAGATGCTCGATTCCTGTCGGCGTGATTCGGGACTTGACGGCATGGTTCGGTTTGAGAGTCCTGATTCGCGGCACTTGGCTGTTGATAGCCCGGCGTACGCCCGAGAGGCTTGTCAGCAACAAGGAGTTTCACATCTCGACTCTAGGTGCCGCTGATGACCTCATTCCCGAAACATTGCCAGGAACGCATACGCTGACACAGTTCAAGGACGCGCTTAACGAGATTGCGCGTGTCACGAACGTCTCGCTGGTCAATGACGACGAAGACGGTGAAAATGCGGAAAATCGGCCGTCGTATCGCGATTTGGCCTCGTTCAATCTTCTTCCGCAGCATATCGTCGCGAACCCAAACGTCCTCTTCTACAAGTCGGATTCGTACAAGCACAAAGAGAAGCTGAAGCGAGTACTGCCGTACGCCCTTGGCATCGTCGACGTCGAGTATCTGACCAAAACGCGTGAGCGAAAGCGTCTTCAGAAGGCGCTTGACGGGCTCCAGGCGGAGGAAATGGCTCGACATCGTGCATTCGCCTCGTGGGAGGCGGATGTTCGGGAAATCTGGAACCAATCGGTCCAGCTTGGCCTTACGAACATCGCAGATGGCTTCGACATGAACGCGCGCGTCGACGCTCTTAAAGGACTGAACGGCGATTATCTAGAAGGCCGATTTGTTGAGCGCTTGCAGAAACCACAATACGGTTATTCAAATCGCCAGTTCCGTCTTGCAACAGAGGAAGAGGAAAAGGCCCAAAGAGAGGTGGATGACCTCGGTCGTGAACTGAGGGATTACGAACGCCTGTCGGACAGGTCAAAGCAACTGGCGGCGGCGGTGAACACTGAGAAAGACCGTGTCGTGAACCTCGGCTGGTTGCGCAAGAACCTCGTCACCGATAGTGCATGCGTAATTTGCGGTTCGCAAACAAATCACAGCCACGACGTCCTGGGCAAGCTGGAGGCGAGGCTAAGCGAGGTCACTCGTCTATCGGAAGCTCTGCTCGATGGCCCTATCGTTGACAGACAGCTAGAGCAGCTTCGGCAAGACCTTTCGAAAGCTGAAGAAAAGCTGCAAGCGGCTCGTCTCAAACGAGCGCAACTGGAACCAAGCGAAGTTGCCCCACTCGACTCTCTTGGTCGTGCGTTTATTCTTCTGGGACGGCTTCAATCGCTTCTCATGGCGCTCGCCACGCTCGAAGGACGGGGTAGCTTTGCCGACAAGATTCGCGACCTCGAAGGACGCATTCAGCTCCTCGACACATACATCGCGAACTGTGGACAGGGCGAGCGCGAGAAAGACGTCGGCAAAGTATTGAGCGACCTCATCGGTGGCTACGCCTCGTTGTTTAACGTAGAGGTCAAAGGCAGCGTTGCGCTCGACATTTCTGAACTTACCTTGACTTTCGCTCGCAGGTACGGCGAACGCAAGGACTATCTATGGGAAATCGGAAGCGGTGCAAACTGGATGGCATTCCACTTGGCTACCTTCCTCGCGTTGCATGAGTATTTTACTGGTGATGAACGTGTAAACGGGCCAGTTTTCAGTTATCTCGCAATCGACCAACCAAGTCAGGTTTACTTTCCAAGTACTTACTCAGGAGAAAACATCCTGGATGGGTTCAAAGACCAGGCTCAGGGCCTGAGCGGAAACCGCGACAACGACGTCCGTCAGACGCGCCTTATTTTCATTGCGTTGGCGAGAGGTCTGCAACGTTCGAAGTTGCGGTATCAAACGATTGTCGTCGAGCATGCGGACAAAACGATATGGGGGAACGGTAAGTGGGGTCGTCACATGCACGAAGTGGCCGATTGGAAGGATGAAGGAAAAGGTTTGATTCCTGCGGAATGGTTCGATTGATTCAAATGCTGGGGCGACCGCGTCCTTAGCCAAAACATGAGATTTCGCGGGTGAAAGCCATTTTCTATGCCGATGGCTAGTAGACAGAAAATTTCTGAGCCGAGCGCTAATGATTCCCTTTTCTCAAGCCGTCAGCCTCACAGAAAGGGTTGCATCGGACGATGTAGCCGAATGGTCGGGGTCGAAGTGCTGACCCCATCAGTCCGACGTGTCTCGAGCTGACGGGCTAGTCATTGGTCAGGAATGGAAAGGGGGCTGAATGCAGCGCGCGGCGGGACACCTTTTTCCCGAGGCATCCCGCGCTTTGGCCGTGCCGAAATGCAGTTGGAACAGTTTCACTTAAGCCCCGCCCAGCGGGCGTTTGCGGGAATTTTATAGGGCGTTAAGTGAAACTTCGCGAACGGCTTTAAGCGAAACTATTCGAAGTTGCCACGACCGCCTGTGTGAATGGTACCCTCACTCCACCGTCACCGACTTCGCCAGATTCCTCGGCTTATCGATATCCGTCCCCCGCGCCAGCGCAGCGTGATACGCGAGCAGCTGCATCGGCACCGTATGCAGAATCGGCGAAAGCGGCCCGTAGTACTCATTGAGCCGAATCACCTCGATCCCTTCGCTCGGCACCAACCCACAGTCCACATCCGCGAATACAAAAAGCCGCCCATTCCGCGCACTGACCTCATGCATGTTCGACCTGAGCTTTTCGAGCAGCATGTCATTCGGCGCAACCGCAATCACCGGCATTTCGCTACTCACCAGCGCCAACGGCCCATGCTTCAGCTCCCCCGCCGGATAAGCCTCAGCATGAATATACGAAATCTCCTTCATCTTCAGTCCGCCTTCTAGCGCGATCGGATAATGCATCCCGCGCCCGAGAAACAGCATGTTGTCGCGTCGTGCGAGCAGTTCCGACCAGGCCATGATCTGCGGCTCGAGCGCGAGCACTTTCGACATCGCATCGGGCAGATGCCGTAGCGCACGCAGATGCTCCTTCTCCTCGTCGTCGCTCAACCGCCCACGCACCTGCGCAAGCGACAACGTCAGCAGAAACAACGCAACGAGCTGCGTCGTAAAAGCCTTCGTCGAAGCCACTCCGATTTCAACGCCCGCACGCGTGACGAACTGCAGCGCACATTCCCGCATCAACGCGCTCGTCGCGACGTTGCAGATCGCGAGCGTATGCATCATCCCGCTGCGTTTCGCGACATGCACCGCACCAAGCACATCGGCCGTCTCGCCACTCTGCGACACCGCGACAACGAGCGTACGCGGATTCGGCACACTGTCGCGATACCGAAACTCGCTGGCAATTTCCACGCTGGCAGGCAGCTTCGCGATGCTTTCGATCCAGTACTTCGCCGTGAGGGCCGCGTGATAGCTACCGCCACACGCGAGCAACAACACCGAATCCACGTCGTTGAAAACCCGCCAAGCACCATCGCCAAATAACTCCGGCATGACCGAAGACACATCGAGCAACGTATCGGCCACCGCCTGCGGCTGCTCGAAAATCTCCTTCTGCATGTAGTAGCGATACGACCCGAGATCGGCCGCCCCGCTATGCGCCGCGACTCGCTGAACCGCGCGCTCGACACGCTGGCCGGCCGCATCGACGATCCAGTAGCGATGCAGCTGGATATCGGCAACGTCACCGTTCTCGAGGTAAGCGATGCGATCGGTAATGCCCGACAGCGCAATCGCATCCGAAGCCAGAAAATTCTCGCCTTCACCCACGCCAACCACGAGCGGCATGCCGTCACGCGCACCGACGATCCGGTGCGGCTCGTCGCGGCACATCACCGCGATCGCATAGCTGCCGCGCAGTCGCGCAACCGCGCGCCGGACCGCATCGAACAGATCGCCGTCGTAAAGATGATCGATCAGGTGCGCGATGGCCTCGCTGTCGGTCTGGCTCGCGAACACGTAGCCATGCGCCTGCAGTTCCGCGCGCAGTTGATCGCAGTTCTCGATGATCCCGTTATGCGACAGCGCGATGCGCGCATTGGCGTCGCTCGGCGAGAAGTGCGGATGCGCATTGAGCGTGACGGGCGCGCCGTGCGTGGCCCAGCGCGTATGCGCAATCCCGGTGTAACCCGACAGCGCCTGTTCGGCGATCTCGCGCTGCAGGTTGGCCACGCGGTCGACGCTGCGGGCGCGCGCCAGCGCCCGGTCGCGGTACACCACGACGCCGCACGAATCGTAGCCGCGGTATTCGAGCCGCTTCAGGCCGTCGACCAGGTTCGGCAGGATGTCCCGCTGGGCGACCGCCCCGACAATTCCACACATATCGCGCTCCGTAAATGTCCTGTCTGGATCAGTGAGAGCGATGGTAGGGCGAGCCAAATGGAATTAAATTTCAAAATATAAGAACAAATGAAACGAATGGCAGATCGTCTATCATGTTGAAATTAAATTTCACGCCCTGACCGGAAGGAGCCGCCGATGGCCGGCATCACCCTCGACGATCTCGACCTGCGCATCCTCGCGATCCTGCAGGACGATGCGTCGGTGTCGAACCTGCAACTGGCCGAGCGGGCGCTGTCGTCGCCGCCCACCTGCATGCGCCGCGTGCGCCGATTGACGGAAGCCGGCGTGATCCGTCGGCAGGTCGCGGTGCTCGACCCGGTGGCGATCGGCACGGCCGTCACCGCGCTGATCGAGATCAGTCTCGACCGGCAGACAGCCGAAGACTACGACGCGTTCGAAGCGTACGTATGCGCGGAGCCGGCCGTCACGCAGTGCTATCGCGTGTCGCCGGTGCCTGATTTCGTGGTGGTGGCCGATCTGGCCGACGTCGCCGAATACGACGAATTCGCGCGCCGGCTGTTCACCGGCGCATCGAACGTCCGCAACGTGCGGACGTTCTTCTCGACGCATCGCGCGAAATTCGAAGCGAACGCTCGGGTCACGCATGCGATGCGCAAGCGCGCGTGAGGTGATCGCACCATCATTCGCGATGCGTTCGCGAATGCCTTCGCGACGTCATCACGTCATCACGCAGTCGCGTCGGCCGCGCCCACGAGTTGCAGCGGCTTGCCATACCCGAAGCAATGCGCGGGTTCCGGAAACGCACACTGCCGCACGTCCTGCGCGTACTGTCGGATCGCATCGCGCATCACCGCATTCGCATCGGCATAACGCTTCACGAAGCGCGGCGTGTACGCATCGAATGCGCCGATCATGTCCTCGGTCACGAGCACCTGTCCGTCGCACGCGGGCGATGCGCCGATGCCGATCGTCGGGATCGTGAGCGTTTCGGTGATATGGCGCGCGAGCGCTTCGGCCGTCCCTTCGATGACGACGCTGAACGCGCCGGCCCGTTCGGCCGAACACGCGGCATCGAACACCTGCGCGGCCGAGCGCGGGTCCATCCCCTGCGCGCGGAAGCCGCCGATCGCGTTGGCCTGCTGCGGCATGAGGCCGACGTGCGCCATCACCGGAATGCCACGCTCGGTCAGGAAGCGGATCGTGTCGCCCATCTCGCTGCCGCCTTCGAGCTTCACGCCCTGCGCGCCGGTTTCGGCGAGCAGGCGCGCGGCGGCGCGATACGCCTGCGCGGGCGATTCCTGGTACGTCGAGAACGGCAGGTCGACGACGACGCATGCCTGCGCGGCGCCGCGGACGACGGCCGCACCGTGTGCAATCATCATGTCGAGCGTGACGCGCAGCGTATCGGGCATCCCGTACAGCACCATGCCGACGGAGTCGCCGACGATAATCACGTCGGCCACCTCGTCGACGAGCTTCGCCATCGGCGCGGAATATGCGGTCAGCGACACGAGGCTGCCGATGCCCTTGGTCGAACGGATCGCGGTGACGGTCTTGCGGGTGGTGCGGGTATGAGCGCTCATGAACGGAAGCCGTGTGAAAGAAGAGCCGCCACGGTAGCATCGCGCTCGTTCGTGCAATGACCTTCGGAGGACGTCTTATGGTGCTGGCGGGACAATCGCGTGACCCTTACGCGGTGCCGCCGATGGCGCGCCTGCCGAGGCCGCTGTACGTGCGCGCGTTCGGGATTCCCGGCAACGTGAGCATCGACGCGCACAGTCATCCGTGGGCGCAGCTGATGTATGCGACGAGCGGGGTGCTCGAGGTGTCGACGCCGTCGGGCCGGCACCTGCTGCCGCCGCACTATGCGATGTGGATTCCGCCGCACGTGCCGCATGCGGTGTCGACGCGCGATTGCGTCGCGTTCCACAGCCTGTATCTCGATGCGGCGATCGCGCGCGACGACGTGCACGACGATTGCACGATCCTCTGCATGACGCCGCTGCTGCGCGAGCTGGTGCTCGCCACGGCCGACTTACCGGTGAACTACGACGAGACGGGGCCGGACGGTGCGCTCGTCTGCCTGATCGCCGACCGGATCGCCCGCATGCGGCAGGCGCCGCTGACGGTGCCGCTGCCGCGCGATCCGCGTCTGCTGAAAATCGCGCGTGCGCTGCATGCGGATCCGGGCGATACGCGCAATCTCGACGAATGGGGCCATCAGGTCGGCGCGACGCGACGCACGCTGTCGCGGCTGTTCCGGCAGGACACGGGGCTGTCGTTCACCGAATGGCGGCAGGCGGTGCGGCTGCTGGCGTCGCTGCCGCTGCTCGATGCGGGCGAGCCGATCGGCGCGGTGGCCGCGCAACTGGGCTACGACTCGACGTCGTCGTTCATCGCGCTGTTCCAGGCGAAATTCCAGGTGACGCCCGGCGCGTATGCGAAGCGTGAAGCGCGCCGGCCCGTACTGAACGCGTGACGCGGCGGCACACTTCCTCTCAGAACGCGAGCGCCTGCTGCACCGGATGGTGGGCGCCGCGCTCGAACCCCGCGCCTTCGAGCGACAGCAGCGCGCGCTTGCGATCGATGCCGCCCGCATAGCCGGTCAGGCTGCCCGACGCGCCGACCACGCGATGGCACGGCACCATGATCGACACCGGATTCCGGCCGACCGCACCGCCTACGGCGCGCGCGCCGCTCATCGGCAGCCCGACGCGCTCGGTGATGTCGCCGTAAGTGACGAGTTCGCCGAACGGAATCGCGAGCAGTTCCTTCCATACCCGTCGTTGAAACGCGGTGCCTCGCAGGTGAATCGGCACCGAGAACGTCTCGCGCATGCCGGTGAAGTACTCGGCGACTTCTTCCGCGACCTTGCGCGCGAGCGGCGACATCGCGAGCGCGTCCGCCTCGGTCACGATCGCAACCGGCGGGAAGTATTTCTGGCCGATGAAGTAGAGGCCCGTCAGCGCATCGTCCTCGATGCGCACGGCGATGTCGCCCAGCGGGCTCGGAATCAGGTGAGCGGGAGTCATCGCGACACATCTCCATGAAGGCGCCACACGTGCAGTGCGGCATACGCGCGCCACGGCGCCCAGCGCGCCGCATGCGGCGCGGATGATGGCATGCTAGCGCGTTCCCCACTGCCGCGAGAGAAAATTCGCCCGGGGCCCGCGCGCCGGCTTCGCGGCGGTCCCGATGCCGCCGCTCGTCGTTCATGAGGTGCGCCTACTGCGGCGGACGGCTGGTTCGAAACTCGATGACGACGTTCTCGGGCACCTTGCCCGTGCTGTCCGGCGGCAGCGGGACCGATTTCCCGACGGCGGTCAGGACGGCGGCATCCCAATCCGGATTGCCGCTCTTCCATACCACCTCGGTCCGGAAAACCGTCCCGCTCGGTGCGCTGCGGATACGAACGACCGCCACCCATCCTCCGGGCGGTCCGGCATCACCCGACCAGACGATATTGGGCTTGATGCGGCGTCGCACCTTTTCGGCGTAGGGCATCCCGACGGCGCGCGGCGGTCCGGCACTTTCTTCGCTCACCAAAGGGGCGTGATCGTGCGTGGCGCAGCCCGCCAGGCATCCGACGGCGAGAGCGAAGGCGATTGCATGGCTTTTTACTTGGCTCATGGGTGCGTTGGTTCGTCGAGGCTCGCGGCGGGCAGGGGAATCGGCGCGCATGAAGCGACTGTAAACCGTCCCGCCCGCCGATTCCGGCTGGAATCGGACATGTGTCTCGGCGGCCGTCCCCGCGCGCGCTCGTCAGGAAAATTCGGGAAAAACGGTTAATGCCATGTAGTGAAACAGTCGTCTCTTTTGCCGCGACTAATTTGAGATGACTCATCGAAATCCCCGACTGACAGGGCACGGGCGCACGCCCTATTCTTTGAAAAACGTTTTCCAGATTGATCGGCGGAATCGGCCGTGCGCGACAGGCGCGCCGCCGCCCGCCCCGGCGCCGGTCGCCGGTCAACGAACATCGTGCGGCGCGACGGGCGCGGCCGCATATCGGAGACATTCATGCAATCTGCCGTCGTCGGCGCGGTGCGTGCGGCTGCCAGCCGCTACCGCTGGACCGTCTGTGCGCTGCTGTTTTTCGCGACCGTCATCAACTACATGGATCGGCAGATCCTCGGTCTGCTCGCGCCGATGCTCCAGCACGACATCGGCTGGAGCCAGGTGCAGTACGGCCGCATCGTGATGGCGTTTTCCGCGTTCTATGCGCTGGGCCTGCTCGGCTTCGGGCGCCTCGTCGACCGGCTCGGCACGCGCATCTCGTACGCGCTGGCGATGCTGGTGTGGAGCATCGCCGCGATGCTGCACGCGGCGGTCGGCTCGGTGATGGGTTTCGCGTTCGTGCGCGCGCTGCTCGGCATCGGCGAGGGCGGCAACTTCCCTGCCGCGATCAAGACGACGGCCGAATGGTTCCCGCGCCGCGAACGCGCGCTCGCCACCGGCATCTTCAACTCGGGCGCGAACGTCGGCGCGGTGTTCGCACCGGCGATCATCCCGGCGATCGCGGTGGCTTACGGCTGGCGCGCGGCGTTCGTGATCGTCGGCGCGATCGGCATCGTGTGGCTCGCGGTGTGGCTCGTGCTCTATCGCCAGGCCGATACGCGCGCGCTCGCCGCCGAATACGACGAGCCGCGCGACGAAGCCGAGGCGCTCGACGCGGCGAACGCGAATGCCGGCGCGCCGCGCTGGGGCGAACTGATCCGCAAGCGCGAAACGTGGGCGTTCCTGATCGGCAAGTTCCTGACCGATCCGGTATGGTGGTTCTACCTGTTCTGGCTGCCGAAGTGGCTCAACGAATCGCGCGGGATGGACATGCAGCACATCGGCCTGCCGCTCGTCTGCATCTATGCGCTGACGACGGTCGGCAGCATCGGCGGCGGCTGGCTGTCGTCGATGCTGCTGCGCGCGGGCTGGAGCGTGAACCGGGCGCGCAAGACGGCGATGCTGATTTGCGCATGCTGCGTGCTGCCGATCGCGTTCGTGTCGCAGGTGCAGAGCCTGTGGGCCGCGGTGCTGATCGTCGGCCTCGCCGCCGCCGCGCACCAGGGCTGGTCGGCGAACCTGTTCACGACGGCATCCGACCTGTTCCCGCGCCGTGCGGTGGCATCGGTGGTCGGCATCGGCGGGATGGCCGGTTCGATCGGCGGCGTGCTGTTCTCGGAAGTGATCGGCCAGGTGCTGCAGCGCACGGGCCACTACTGGGTGCTGTTCGCGATCGGCGCGTCGGCGTATCTGATCGCGTTGGGCGTGATGCACATGCTCGCGCCGAAGATGAAGCCTGCGCAACTCGACGCGTAATCGTGTAATCGCGTGTCCGCAAACGAACGCGCCGCCCAAGGGCGGCGCGTTTTCGTTTGAAGGCGCGAAACCGGGAACTCAGCCGGCCGCGGCCGTCGACGCGCGCATGATCAGCCGCGGCTCGAACGTCGAATAGCTCGCATCGGTGCGGCCCGCGAGCGCGTCGATCAGCTTCTGCATCGCGAGCTCGCCCATGTTCTCGCTCTGGATGTCGACGGTGGTCAGCGCGGGCGCCGCGTATTCGCCGTACGGCACGTTGTCGATGCCGGCGACCGACACATCCTGCGGCAGCCGGAAGCCGAGCGACGCGGCTTCCTTCATGAAGCCGAGCGCGATCAGGTCGTTGTAGCAGATCACGGCCTGCGGGCGCTGCGGCCCGAGCATCACGCGCGAACACGCACGCTCGCCGGCCTCGGCGGTCGGCGCATGCGCATCGTGCACGTCGAGCGTGAGCCCGGCTTCCGCGAGACAGTCGCGCGCGCCCTGGATCCGTTCGTCGTTCACGCGTGCGGTGCCGAAGCCGAGATACGCGATGCGCGTGTGGCCGAGATTGAGCAGGTGGCGCGCGAGCATGTAGGTCGACAGCCGGTTGTCGATGCCGACGCTCGGAATCGGCAGGCCGGGGCTGCGGCGCAGCAGCACGAGCGGCTTGTTGAGATCGAGCATCCAGCCGGCTTCGTCATCCGGCATCCGCGTGCTGACGATCAACCCGTCGACGCGCTGCGCGAGCGCCTCGATCAGCGAGCGTTCGCGCGCCTGGCTCTCCTCGGTATCGACGAGCAGCAGCGTGTAGTCGTGCTGCAGCGCGACGCGGTTCGCGCCTTTCACCACGTTCGTGAAGTGCGGGTTGCTGATGTCGAGGATCACGAGGCCGATCGTGCGCGTGCGGCCGGTGATCATCGAGCGCGCGAGCGGGTTCGAACGGTAGCCGAGCCGCTCGATCGCCTCCTTGAGCCGTGCCTCGACGGTCGGCGAGAAGCGCTGCGTGCCGTTCACGTACTTCGATACCGTCGCGACCGACACGCCGGCTTCCGCCGCCACGTCGCGGATCGTCGGGGAAACTTTTTTCATTCGAAGGGTAACGTTTTCGTTCCGTAAGGCCGGATTGTGGCAGAAAAAGCGCGCGCGCGGCCACGCGCCGATATCGGGAAAGTGCGGATGGCTGCGAGCGGGGTCGGCCATTGACGTTCGGCAGTGCGCCCGCGTATAGTTGGAAAACGTTTTCCGATTCAGTCAGATTTCAGGTCAGATTCAAGGAGAGTCAATGAACGCCTCATCCACCGGCGCGCGCAAACCGTTCGGGCGCCTGCTGCTGACGGGCGCGGCCGGCAACCTCGGCCGCCAGTTGCGCGGCGCGCTCGCCGACTGGGCCGACGTCGTGCGCGTCAGCGACATCGCTGCGCTCGGCGACGCGGCCGCGCATGAAGAAACCCGCGTCGTCGACCTGGCCGACCGGGCCGCGGTGATGCAGCTCGTCGACGGCGTGGACGCGATCGTCCACCTCGGCGGGATTTCGGTCGACGCACCGTTCGACGATCTCGTCGGCGCGAACATCACCGGCACGTACAACCTGTACGAAGCCGCGCGCAAGCATGGCGTGAAGCGCGTCGTGTTCGCGAGCTCGAACCATGCGATCGGTTTCCATCCGGTCACTGAAGTGCTCGACGCCGATTCGCCGCTGCGCCCCGACAGCCTGTACGGCGTGACGAAGTGCTTCGGCGAATCGCTGTCGCGCTACTACTTCGACCGCTTCGGGATCGAAACCGTGTGCCTGCGGATCGGCTCATCGTTCGAAGTGCCAAAGAATCCGCGCATGCTCGTGACGTTCCTCAGCTATCGCGACTTCATCGAGCTCGTGCGCTGCTCGCTGCTGACGAACCGCGTTGGGCACGCGATCGTGTACGGCGCGTCGGACAACCCGGTGAAGTGGTGGGACAACACGAAGGTCGGCTTCCTCGGCTTCCGCCCGCGCGACAGCTCCGAGCAGTTCGCCGGGCTGTTCCCGGTGTCGGCGCCGACCGCCGACCACGACGATCCCGCGCAGCGGTTCCAGGGCGGCGGGTTCGTCGTCGGCGAGCCGATGGAGCGCAACGCGTCGTAAGCGTCGCCGGCGTCGCGGCTCAGCGCAGGATATCGGTCGCCTTGTGCCGCGCGTCGACGCCGTCGATCAGGATCAGCGGGCCGCTCGCGTGCCGCGCGCGCAGCGGCTGGATCTGCCGGTATGCATCCGATTCGTACCACGCGCGCGCCGTGTCGAGATCGGGAAACGCGATCGCGATCAGGTCGCCGCGCCACACGCCTTCACGTACCTCCGGCCGCGCGCCGTGAATCACGAAATGGCCGCTGAAAGGCGCGAGCGTGCCGTCGATGCGTTCGAGGTATTCGACGATGTCGTCGCCCATCTCGACGTCGTGCAGGTGGGCGATGGCGTAGGCGGTCATGGCGGGCTCCTCGTTGTGATGCGGTTCGTGCATCGATGGAGCCATGATCGCGGCGCGGGCGGCGCGCGTCGATTACCTGCGACGTAAGCAAATCTGCGCGGCTGAGAAAGGGGGCCAGCGCCTGCGCCTGCCGGCAGACGCACCGATCGTGCAGCACGGCAGCACCCTGTGTATCGCTTGCCCACACGAACCGTCAGCCAGTGCAGCCGTGCACCCGCGTCACCATCAACGCGTCTTGCTGCAAGCCGGATCGCTACTTCGCCGCTCGGCCGATTCACACCAGTAATCCGGCCGCCACGCTTCGAACGTGACCGCTTTCGCCGCATTGGCACGCGTGACGCGCACGGGGTCGGCTTTCAGCGCATCGCCGTTCGGGTCGTCGTTGAAGCGCCAGTTCCGGAACACCTCGCGATGGAACACCCACGTGCGATGCGCCGTGTCGTAGCGAAACGTGACACGGTCGCGCCAGTGATCGTGGCCCGCGAATACGCCCTGTTCGACCGTGAACGTGCGCGGTTCGATCGTCAGCGCGTTCTCGGCGACGCCATCCAGATACGGGTCGCCCATCCCGCCTTCGTCGGCTTTCATGATCACGGCGTCGTTGCGCGCCGCGAGCCGGTAGTGCCCGTCCTTGCCCGGCAGGAAGATCATCAGCGGACGCAGCGACGCCTTGCGCATCGAGTCGTCGGGCTGATGCGCGACGACGACATAGCCGATATGGGGGCTGTCGGTCAGTCGCCCCGACGCGGCGTCCATCGCTTCGTAGCCGTCGGGCAACTGCGCGACGATCTCGTCCGGAAGGTCGGGGGCGGCGGGGCACGCGAACGACGCAGGCGTATCGGCGCACGTTCTGGCGCAAGCGCTGCCGATGCCGAGCGTCAGCAGTGCGGCGACGAGGAATCCTTTGATACGGGGGATCGTCATGCGGATCGGGTCTTGAAGTCGCGTTGCGGAAGCCGGCGCACTTGCGTCGACTCGTCTCGCCGCCGTGCTGATTGATGGTTTTTCAGGTGACGCAGTGTAACCAGTCATGCGCGCTTGCGCGTCGGCCGCGGGACCGGCGCGGGCACCGGTGCCGACGCAGACGCTTCTTCGGCCTGCGCGCACAGCCGGTCGAGCATTCGTTGCGCGGTTTCCGCGCAATCCTCGCCGTCCGGCTTGTTCTCGATCTCGTCGATCAGCACCTCCAGATGTTGCCGGTTCTGCGCGAGACGCTGTTCGAGCCGCACGATTTCGTCGACCTTGTGCCGCAGCGCCACCAGCAGCTCGTCGCGCGGCCACGCGCCGAGATCGGGCGGCAACACCGCGCGGATCTCGTCGAGCGCGAAGCCCGCGCGCTGCGCGCGGTCGATGATCGCGAGCCGCGTCAACGCTTCCGACCCGTATTCCCGATAGCCGTTCGCCTGCCGACGGGCCGGTTCGAGCAGCCCGCTCGCTTCGTAGAAGCGGATGCGGGACGCCGCGAGGCCGCTCGCCTTCGCCAGTTCGCCGATTTTCATGCTGTGCTCCAAAAGGGGCTTGACCTTAAAGTTGACTTTAAAGTTATCGTTGGGCATCGTCAATCGAGGGTGCCCTCCATGAATCTGTTTACACCGCTGACACTGCCCAACGGGGCGGTGATTCCGAACCGTCTGGCCAAGGCCGCGATGGAAGAGAACATGGCCGATGCGAACCACGCACCGTCCGACGCGTTGCTGCGCTTGTACCAGGCGTGGGCCGACGGCCAGGTCGGCCTGATCCTGACCGGCAACGTGATGGTGGACGGCCGCGCGATGACGGGGCCGAACGGCGTCGTGCTCGAGAGCGATGCACATCTCGACCGCTTTCGCCGCTGGGCGCAGGTGGCGCGTTCGGGCGGCGCGCACGTGTGGATGCAGATCAATCACCCGGGGCGCCAGATGCAGGCGGCGCTCGGCCAGACGACGCTCGCGCCGTCGGCCGTGCCGCTCGCGCTCGGTGCGTTGTCGAAGCAGTTCCCGGTGCCCAAGGAGATGACGCCCGCCGATATCGCCGACGTGCAGCAGCGCTTCGTGCGCGCCGCGCAACTCGCGGAGCAGAGCGGCTTCACCGGCGTGGAGATTCACGCGGCGCACGGCTACCTGCTGAGCCAGTTCCTGTCGCCGCTGACGAACCGCCGGCAGGACCTGTGGGGCGGCAGCATCGAGAATCGCGCACGCCTGCTGCTCGACATCGTGCGGGAGGTGCGCGCGACGGTGTCGCCGACATTCGCGGTCGCGGTCAAGCTGAACTCGGCCGATTTCCAGCGCGGCGGCTTCAGCGCGGACGATGCGAAGCGCGTGGTCGAACTGCTGAATCCGCTCGGCGTCGATCTCGTCGAACTGTCGGGCGGCAGCTATGAAGTGCCGGCGATGCAGGGCGAGGCGCGCGACGGCCGCACGCTGGCCCGCGAAGCGTATTTCCTCGAATTCGCGCGCGACATCACGGCGGTCGCGCGGATGCCGCTGATGGTCACGGGCGGCATCCGGCGTCGCGTGGTGGCCGAGCAGGTGGTCGACAGCGGCGTGGCGATGGTCGGCATCGCGACCGCGCTGTCGATCGAGCCGAACCTGCCGCGCGACTGGCGGGCCGGCAAGGACAGCGCGCCGGTGCTCGAACCGATCCGCTGGAAGAACAAGGCGCTGGGCGCGCTGGCCAACATGGCGGTCGTCAAGTTCCAGCTCACGCGGCTGAGCGAAGGCCGACGCACGCACCCGCAGGTATCGCCGCTGCGCGCGCTGGTCAGGCAGCAACTGGCCGCGCAGTGCCAGACGCGGCGCTACCGGAAGTGGATGGCGGGGCGCGCGGCGGGCACGCGTGCGTGACGTGCGATCATGCGGCCCGGCGAGGGGGTCGTCGGGCCGCTGTGCGCCGATCCAGGGCGTTCATGCGGTTGCGTGAGTGGCCGCGCATTCGCGGTGAGGTCGCGATGAAATGCTCCCGCCGCAGGGCATGCGTACCGGCGGCGGGGGCGGCGCACCGCACCGCGCCGCATCAGAACCGGTAGTTCGCCACCACTTCGAGCCGCCGGTCGTTGCCGAGCAGGTATTGCGTCTCGTTGTAGTACGCGGACTGCACGAAGCGCCGGTTGAACACGTTGTACGCGCGCGCGGTGATCGTCGTGTCCTTGCGCGGCTTCCACGCGAGGCCGAGGTCGACGGTCGTGTACGACGGCATCACGAGCTGGTTCGCGGTGTCGGCGAAACGCTTGCCGACGTACTTGACGCCCGCGATGCCCGTCCAGTCCGGCGCGAAGCGCCAGCTCACCCACAGGTTCGCGAGCCGCTGCGGCACCGACACCGGCACGTTGCCCGCGCGCGATACCGTCGTGCCGCCGGACGTCTGCTGGAAGTCGTCGTATTTCGCGCGCAGGATCGACACGTTCGCGTCGACGCGCCAGTCCTTCGCGATCTCCGCGCCGATCGTCGCCTCGAGCCCGCGCGACGACTGCTGGCCGACCTGGATCGACTGGTTCGGGTTCAGCGGATCGGCGGTCAGCAGATTGCTCTTGACGATCCGGTACGCGGCCAGCGTCCATTCCGCCTTGCCGCCGAGGAACGACTGCTTGACGCCGATCTCGATCTGCCGGCCGGTCGCCAGCGTGAAGTTCGCCTTCGACGCATTCAGCGACAGCAGCGAGCTGATCGGATCGGCCGCAACCGAGTACTGGCCGTACACGGCGAGGCCGGGCTGCACGTCGTACACGGTGCCGATGCGCCAGCCCGTGTTCGCGAACACCTTCGTGAAGGCGCCGCCGTTCACGAGATCGTCGCGGTTCACGCTCGCGTGGTCGTAGCGCAGCCCGCCGATCACCGACCAGCGCGGCGTGATTTCCAGCCGGTTCTCGGCGAACAGCGCGTACTGGTTCGCCTGGCTGCGGTACTTCGGATAGGTGCCGGCCGTGTTGATGAAGCTGCCCGGATCGAAGTTGAACGGATCGATCGTCGACGTGCCCGAATACGGCGAGTTGTTGTCGTGCTGGAACGTCGTGTGATTGAACTCGACGCCCGTCGAGAACGTGTTGCGCATGC
The DNA here is from genome assembly GCF_017104705.1 of Burkholderia sp. Se-20373. Lineage (NCBI taxonomy): Bacteria > Pseudomonadati > Pseudomonadota > Betaproteobacteria > Burkholderiales > Burkholderiaceae > Burkholderia > Burkholderia sp. Se-20373. Next base: position 132,064 of record NZ_JAAGPH010000002.1, read on the forward strand.
CGAGCAGCGCGGTGGTGACGGTGGCCGCCGTCACGTTGCCGTACTGCGCCTGGTCGTGGAAGATCTCCGTGAAGCTGCTGCGCCGCACCTGCGCGGTCGACGGCAGGTACGTGTAGTACTCCGCATCCTTCCAGTGACGGTTGCTCTTCATCCGGTAGAGCGTGCTGGTCACGTTCAGGCTGTCGCTCGGCTGCCAGTTCGCCGCGACCGTCGCCCAGCTGTCGCGGAACGCGATGTCGCTGTCGCCGACGTTGTAGTTCTTCTTGTCGAGCGCGCGATCGCGCGCGCCGTTCACGAGCGGCACGCCGAAATACTGCATCGGATGCTGGAAGCCCTGCGCATACGACGCGGTCACGTACAGGTCGGCGCGCACGTCGTAGCGCAGCGCGCCGGAGATCGACAGGTTGCGCGAATTGCCGCGGTCGACCCAGTTCGACGAACGGTTGCCGCTGATGTCGAAGCGGTACGACAGCGTGTCGTTGATCGCGCCGCCGCTGCCGAACGCGACCCGCGCCGTGCCTTCGGTGCCGCCGCCGACCTGCAGCTCGTTCCGGATCGCGCCGCGCGTCGGCTTCTTCGGCACGATGTTGACGACCCCGCCGATCGCGCCTTCGCCGTAGATCACCGACGCCGGGCCGCGCAGCACGTCGATATGGTCGACCGACCACGTGTCGAACGGAAACGTGATGCCGATCGCGCCGTACGGGCGCACGCCGTCATAGAGCTGCGTGACCGACGACGCGCCGACGAAGCCGCGCGCGCCGAGCTCCGAGCCGCCGTTGCCGGGATGCGGCGACGCGCTGATGCCGGCGGCGCGGCTCACCGCGTCGACGATCGCGCTGTCGCCGCGCGTGTCGAGCGTCTTGCGATCGATCTGCTCGACGCTCGCGGGCGTTTCGAGCGAGGTCAAGCCGAGACGGCTGCCGGTGTCGAGCGGCTGCGTGAGCGGTGTCGCCTTCTGCGCGTTGACGCGAATCGGTGCGAGCGTGGCGCCCGCGCTCGCGGCATCGCTTTCCTGTGCCTGGCCCGCGGGCGAGAAGGCCGCGAGGACGGCGGCGGGCAGCATCAATCTGAACTTCATGTTTCGAGATCCTTTGAATCTGTTCAATGCGGTGTTGCTAGAAAGGCGGCGCATCAGAACGCGTACCGCATGCCGGCGAACACGCTGCGCCCTTCGCCCGGATAGAAGATCGCGGTGTTCGCGGTGCGCGCATCGGCGACCGTGCTGATGTCGCTCACATAGCGCTTGTTGGTCAGGTTGCGCGCGTCGACGAACAGCGAGAGGCCATTGCGGAAGTCGTAGCCGGCCTGCAGCCCGAGCAGCGTGTAGCTCGGCACGCGCAACGTGTTGGCATCGTCGGCCCATGCGCCCGACGGCACCCAGTCGAGCGTCGCCGCGATGTGGAAGCCGCTCGGCCGCGCGTAGCCCAGCGTCGCGCGCAGCACGTTCAGCGGCACGCCCGCGATCCGGTTGTTGCCGTACTGCGGGTCGTTCTTGAAGCGGAAGTCGTTCAGGTTCCAGATGCCCGACAGCGTGACCTTGTCGCCCGCGCCGCGCCCGGTGACGTTGCGCAGCAACTCGACCGACGCGCCGGCCTCGATCCCTTGCAGCACCGTCTTGTTCGCATTGAACGTCGACGCCGGCACGTCCGGGTTCGTGGTGTACTGCAGCAGCTGGTCGCGCACGAGCGAGCGATAGGCGGTCACGTCCCAGCTCACGCGCTCGCGCGCGCCGCGCGTGCCGAACTCGATCGTCCACGCGTGCTGCGCCGCGAGCGGCGTGAAGCGCGTCGTGTTCGAGAAGGTCTGCGTGAGGTCGGTGAAGTCGGGCACGTCCTGGCTGCGCGTGACGTCGACGTACGCCTGGGTGTGCGCGTCCGGCTGCCACAGCAGCCCGAGCTTCGGATTGACGCCGCTGTAGCTCGCGTTCGTCGACTTGGTGTTCGGGTTGCGCGGCAGCCCGCCGTTGTCGATGTACTCGCGCACCGAGTGCAGCACCTTCACGCCCGTCATCAGCGCGACGGTCGGCACGAAGAACAGCCGGTTCTCGACATACGCCTCGTAATTGAAGGCCGTCTGCGTCGAGTCGAGCGTCTGCGCGCCCTTGTTGCCGTTGACGTTCACGTACTGGTTCGCCTGCGTGCGGCCGCCGAAGAAGCGCGCACCGACGATCAGGTCGTTGCGCATCCCGCCGAGCGTCAGGTGGCCCGTGTAGCGCGGTGCGAAGCCGTAGGTCCAGCCGTCCTGGTCGAGCGCCTGGAAGATCGGGTGATACAGGCTCTTGTGGATCGCCCACGTGTCGAACTGCAGTTCGCCCGAATCGAGTTTCACCGTCGTGCGGTTCGCGATCCGCTCGGTGCGCGTGTTGCGCGCCTGATCGCCCGAGATCGCATTCGGCGCGGCCTTGGTCGGATTGTTCAGCGCGTCGGACAGCGACAGCGTGCCGGGCAGCAACTGGTCGACGACGTACACGCCGACATAGAAGCGCGTCTCGACCGTCGGGCTGAACCGGTAGCCGACGTTCGCGTTGAACTGCTCGTATTGCCCCTTCGAATGATCGCGATAGCCGTCCGCGTGGTTGACGCTGAAGTTCGCGAGAAAGTCGAGCGGGCCGAGCACGCGCGAGATCTGCGCGCTGGTGCGCACCGTGCCGTAGCTGCCGCCTTCCACGCGCAGGATGTTGGGCGCGTCGGCGGTATGGGCGGTCGGCGTGATGAAATCGATCGCGCCGCCGAGTGTCGACGCCCCGTACGCGAGGCCGTTGCCGCCCTTGTAGACCTGCACCGCCTGCAGCGCGAGCGGATCGATCTGGTAGTAGTCGCCGCTGCCGTCCGCAAGGTTGGTCGGGATGCCGTCCTGCAGGATCTCGAGGCCGCGCGTGTGGTACGAGCGGGCGATCCCCGAGCCGCGAATCGACAGCCGCAACTCCTGGCCGTAGCGGTTCTCGACGAACACGCCGGGCACGTCCTTCAGCACGTCGCGCAGCGTGAACGCATAGGTGTTCCGGTAGCGGTCGGCATCGACGAAGCCCACCGAGCCGACCGTCTGCTCGAGCGTGCGTTTCAGGCTGCCGGTCGATTTCGATGTGAGCGAGTCGATCTCGCGGGTTGCGTTGACGTTGATCGCGGGCAGGGGCGACGCTGCCGGGGCGTCGGTTTGCGTGTCGGCGCCTTGCGCGCAGGCGGCCGACGCGAAGAGAACGGAGATCGCGCCGGACAGCGCGACGGCAATACGGGTCGAGGTAAACATGTCGTTGTACGTAGGGTGATGGTGACGATGACGAGTCGGACACGATGCGCGCCATGCACGGCACCGGCCGCCGCGCGTGGTCACGCGCGCGGGCTCGGCATCGGGCACCGGCTGGGCGGGCAAGCGAAGCGGACGGCGCCGCGTGGTGTGCGGCGGCGCGGTCGCGAGGTGCGTCAGGCGCGGGCGGAAGGCGGCCCGCGCGCGGTGAGCGCGTAGCGCTTCGGCGGGTGGCAGGCAGAGGCGATCGGCGG